>CAJTMU010000019.1 GCA_910577365.1 uncultured Oscillospiraceae bacterium
TAAAAATACGGAAAGCAGGCGCTTTATGAAAAAAATACACTATGAAAAACATCGCCGACTGGGGCTTAAGATTAGCTATTATAGAAAGCTAAGGGGATACACACAAGAGCAGCTCTCGGAAAAGATAGATAAAAATACGGCGTTTATTGGTGCGGTAGAAGCTCCGAATGTAAACCGCACTATTTCACTTGACACATTGTTTGATATCGCGGACGCGCTGGATATCCCGCCGTATAAGCTTCTGACCGAGGATTAACATTCTGATAGGCGAAGAGCCGCTTGCGTTTTAAAGCGGCTCTTTTATAATGCTTTATCGGGCAAATGACACAAATTGAGAAATTGTTAAACCAATTTACAGCTATTTAAATGCAATACCTATATACAGATATTGGTATGTTAATAAAACAATTATTTACCAAAAGCCCTTGACAATGGGTCGAAATTGTGTTAAAATACAATAAGTGTGATTAGATTTAAGGAGATATAAGATAAATGTCGATGAATTTTAAAAGAAAGCTCCCCATTCCAAAGGAGATAAAGGAGCTTTACCCTCTTTCGGAGGAGATAAAAAAGGTCAAGGCACAGAGAGACGCCGAGATTGCGGAGGTGTTCCGCGGCAATTCAGATAAATTTCTGCTTATAATAGGACCATGTTCCGCCGACAACGAAGAGTCAGTCATGGATTACAACCATCGGCTTGCCCGCGTTCAGGAGAAGGTAAAGGATAAAATACTTATCATTCCGCGCATATATACGGGAAAGCCCCGCACAAACGGCACGGGCTACAAGGGCATGATACATCAGCCCGACCCCACTAAGGGTGAGGACATGCTTGAGGGTCTTGTTCAGATAAGAAAGCTGCACGCAAGGGCTATTGAGGAAACCAAGCTCACCTGCGCGGACGAAATGCTTTATCCCGAAAATTACCGTTATCTTTCGGATTTGCTAAGCTATGTCGCGGTAGGGGCACGCTCCGTTGAGGACCAGCACCACCGCATAACCGCCAGCGGAATGGAGTGTCCCGTGGGCATGAAAAATCCCACCAGCGGCGCTATTTCGGTAATGCTAAACTCCATTCAGGCGGCGCAGGCAAGCCACACGTTCATTTACCGCGGCTGGGAGGTTGCGACGGATGGCAACCCGCTGTGCCACGCCATTCTGCGAGGCGCGGCGAACAAGCACAATCAGAATATCCCCAATTACCATTATGAGGATTTGAAGCTGTGCTACGATATGTACATGGAGCGGGGATTGGATAACCCCGCGGTGATTGTGGACACCAACCACTCCAATTCGGGCAAGCAGTATCTGGAGCAGATAAGGATAGCGAACGAGATACTGCACTCCATGCGTCATTCTTCCGAGATAAGAAAGCTTGTAAAAGGTCTGATGATCGAGAGCTATATCGAAGACGGCGCGCAGAAGGTAGAGGAGGGCGTTTACGGAAAGTCCATAACCGACCCCTGCCTCGGCTGGGAAAAGAGCGAAAGGCTGATTTTGGATATTGCCGATCAGCTGTAATAGATAAAAGCTATGACGGGAACGAAGTAGCGGTGCGGAAAACCCTTTCAGAGAGCCGTTGGCGGGTGCGAAACGGCAGGAACGCACGGTGAATTACCTCCCCGAGCGGCGCGGCGAACGGGTGACCTATTAGTCCGCACGGGTAAGCCCGTTAAAGCTGTTCAAGGCGGCGCTATGCCGTAAATTGAGGTGGTACCGCGTTCATTCGCCCTCTGCTTATGCAGGGGGCATTTGTTGTATAAAGGAGTGATTGGCATGAAAAAGTTCGCCGGTTTGATTTTACTATCGGCAATCGTATTGATAGGAGGCTGTAAAGCCGAGCAGCCCGATACCCCGGAGCGGATAACCTCTGAGGCGGAACATGAAACAAGCGCATTGGATGAAAATGAAGAAACTGCCATTACCGATAGCAATTCGGAAAGTCCTCACGTGGAAACCGAGGAAACCCACGTCAGAGTGTTCACCGAGGAGATAATTCCAGTTGAAAGCACTGAAACCGCCGAGCCGATAGTTATCCCGCCTATTTATGATGACGCGGAATATTATTCGGAAACTTCATTTTTTGAGGGAGAAATAGAAGATGAACGTCAGCAAGGGAAGTTGTACTTCGGCTTGACTGTTCCTTTTGGGCTGGAGCTTACAGCAGCGGGAGCAACTGTTCTTGACGGCGACAGCTCTATTGAAGCGCCTTACGTTTATGCCGGCTGGACGGTGGAGAATCTTACCGAGGAATATTGGGAATATGATGATAACGATGGCAAGAGCACCGTTGACGTTTCAAAAGAGCTGACCAACGATGGTGAGAATTTTTACCTTATGGTGGAACGTTCCTTTGAGGACAGCGCCCTTACCCGGTTTGAGCGATCGTCTGTAAGCGGGTTATACCCGCTGGAGCGCGGATATTTTCAGTGGATATACTATTGCTATGATGAGGCGGCGGAGCGCGAGTTTATAAGCGACGCTTCTAATTCGCTGCGGTCGGTGATATGCAGCCCGACATATTTCGAGCAGCCTACCGCTGACGGGGAATATCCCGAAACGGCGGAGCCGCAGAGCGAATTTGGGTTTACGGTCAAACTGCCCGAGGACACAATCCTTATTGAAAACAACACTGTGAATTACTTGCCGAATACGGAGCTTGATTCGGTGACACGCGCAATATCTGAGGGCGGCGCTGTTAATATCACCGTGACCGAGTTAAGCGGTTCGGGCGCATGGGAACATGCGCTGACCTGCGCGGAAAACGTCCGCGAAGAATTGGATATAGAGGGCGTGCCGCCCGAGAAGCTGCAGGAGCTTGAAAGCTCCGAGGACAGGGTAATAATTCTTAAAAAGACTCCTCTTGTAAAGGGATATCTTTATACCGTCAGCGGCTTTTACAAGCGGGACGACGGGAATTATACGGCGCTGTTCGCTTTTGTGAGCGGCGAAAACGCTGAGGATTTTGAGCAGGAGCTGACAGAACTTGCGGCGTCCTTTGAATTTAAAACGCGGGAGTAACTGTTCGCTGACCGCAGACCGCGAAGGGTGGTGGTATCAGTGGGATTTGAAAAAAATCTCATCTGTTATGAAGCTTTCCGTAAATATTTTTAAGGAGGCTTTTAAATGATAAGAAGGGCAGTCCGCGAGGATATACCGCGCCTTGCGGAGCTTTTCCGTCAGCTTCACGCGCACCATGCCGCGATAAAGCCCGAAACGTTCCGTATGCCCGACGGCGAATGGTTTGCCGAGAGGATACGCGGTATTTTCGAGGACGGAGAAACGGTAATATTGGTAAGCGCCGACTGTGAGCCGAACGGCTACGCGGTGATAAAAATAATCGATGTGAACACCGAGGACAAGTACCCGCGGCGAATGTGCTATATCGACTGCTTCGCGGTCGCGGAAAACGCGCGGCGGCATGGGATAGGTACGGCGCTTTTCGGCGAAGTAAAGCGCTTCGCGCGTGAAAACGGCTGTACAAGCGTTCAGCTCGGCGTTACGGCGTGCAATACTGGCGCCGTGGAGTTTTACCGCAGAATGGGTCTTGTACCGAGGACATTACAGCTTGAGGTCAGGATTGATTAAGTAAAACCGCTGCACGAGGGTGAGGCGGTGTAAAAAATTCAAATGATAAGGAGATTTTATTATGGAACTTTATGACGAACTTGTAGCGCGTGGGCTTATCGCGCAGGTAACGGACGAGCAGGAGATAAAAAAGATGATAAACGCGGGAAAGGCGACTTTCTATATCGGGTTTGACCCGACCGCGGATTCGCTTCATGTGGGGCATTTTATGGCGCTTTGCCTTATGAAGCGCTTACAGATGGCGGGCAACAAGCCCATAGCGCTTCTGGGAGGCGGCACGGGAATGATTGGCGACCCGTCCGGCAAGAGCGATATGCGCAAAATGCTTACCAAAGAGGATATCGACCACAATATCGAATGCTTCAAGAAGCAGATGAGCCGCTTTATCGACTTCTCGGAGGGAAAGGCGATAATGGTGAACAACGCGGACTGGCTGCTTGATTTAAATTATATCGAGGTGCTGAGAGAGGTGGGAGCGTGCTTCAGCGTAAACAAAATGCTAACCTTCGAGTGCTACAAGCAGCGTATGGAGCGCGGGCTGACGTTCCTTGAGTTCAACTACATGATAATGCAGAGCTACGATTTCTATATGCTTTATCAGAAATACGGCTGCAATATGCAGTTCGGCGGCGATGACCAGTGGGCAAATATGCTCGGCGGCACGGAGCTTATCCGCAAGAAGCTCGGCAAAGACGCTCACGCGATGACAATCACGCTGCTGCTCAATTCCGAGGGCAAGAAGATGGGCAAGACGGAAAAGGGCGCGGTGTGGCTTGACCCGAACAAGACAAGCCCGTTCGAGTTCTTCCAGTATTGGAGAAATATCGCCGATGCGGACGTGATGAAGTGCATACGCATGCTCACGTTCCTGCCCATGGAGCAGATAGAGGAAATGTCCGCGTGGGAGGGCAGCGAGCTTAACAAGGCAAAGGAGATACTCGCCTATGAGCTTACAAAGCTTGTTCACGGTGAAGAGGAGGCAGACAAGGCGCTCGAGGGCGCAAAGAGCCTTTTCGGCGGCAGGGGAAACACCGACAATATGCCTACGGTAAAGGTGGAGCTTACCGACGGGAAAATCGGCATTCTCGATTTGTTGGTAAACACTAAGCTTGCGCCCTCCAAGCGCGAGGCGAGAAACCTCGTTTCGGGCAAGGGAATAGCGGTGGACGACGTGATAATCGAGGACGCAAACGCTCAGATTGAAATAAACGGCGAGATAATCCTCCGCAAGGGAAAAAAGGTGTTCCTGAAGGTAGTTGTTTAATGATATTTTCGTGTCCGTCGGGCTGCTTGGCTCGGCGGGCGCTTTCTTATCTGAAAATTCGGGCGTAAGGTGAAAAATTCTCCTGCGGGTTGAATAGTTTTCCATTCAGCGGTTATTGATTTGGAGATGTAATCTTGTTATAATATAATCAGAAACGGCGCCGTTTTAATCTTATTAAAGGAGAATTGCCATGACACTTTATATTGGTGAAAATCTAAAAAAGCAGAGAAAGCTGCGAGAGCTTACGCAGGAGCAGCTCGCGGATATCCTCGGGGTATCGTTCCAGTCCGTTTCAAAGTGGGAGCGTAACGAGGGCTACCCTGACATTGAAATGCTCCCGACGATAGCCGGTTATTTCGGGATAACCGTTGACGAGCTTATGGGAATGAGCAGAATAAAAGATACCTCTGAGGTGGATAATATTCTTAAAACCGTAAGCGAAAACGCCACGTACGGGCGTATCGAGGAAAACATCGCCCTGCTTGAGGAGGCGGTAAAGCGCTTTCCGAACGATTACAGACTGCTGTCGGAATACGCGTATTATCTCACGTTTGTCAACTGGGACAGAGGGGGCGAAGCTTATCGCAAAAACTGCCTCAAGGCGATAGATGTTTCCGAAAGGATATTATCGGAGTGCACCGACAATAAAATCAGAGGTACGGTACAGGCAAATCTGTGCTATAATTATCAGAACGCGGGGCAGCACGAAAAGGCGGTCGAAGCCGTGCAGAAGCTCCCTTTTATGTGGGAGAGCTTCGAGGTAGTGGGCGAGCGCATTCTCGAGGGTGACGAGCTGCTCAATTTGCAGCAGAACAACATTTTCAGTATGACGGAGCTGATGTATATGACGCTTGTCGGAATGTCCCGCGAGGACGACCCACGTTTTACGCCGCAGCAGAAGATAGCGATAAAGCAAAAAGCCATCGCGGTGTATGAGATAATATTTGACGAGGGCGATTTTAATTTCTGTGCCCATAACCTGTCCTACGCTTACCGTCAGATAGCGGCGATAGCCGTGCTTGAGGGAAACCGCGAGCTTGCGCTGGAAAGCCTTGAAAAAGCCGCCGAATACGCGATGGCAAATGACGGGCTGCCCGAAGAGAAGCCCTATACCTCGCTGCCCGTAAACAGGCTGGTGTACAAAAGGGAGAACACCCTGACAAACAACCGCGGCTCGTTCAGTGCGGAGCTTCTGAAGCATATGGAAATGGACAGGTACGATGGGATAAGGAACGAGCAGCGGTTTATGGCGGTCGCGGAGCAACTGAAGAATATGGGATAATTTTGCTTAAGTGGTTGAAATCCGCGTAAAAATATGCTATAATCTGATTATGGGATATTTTCCCTTAAAAGGCATAACGCAATATAGCGCTCTGCCTCCGCAGCAGAACTTTTGCAGCGGGTAGGCATCGGTTTGTGAAGCAGGTCTTCGCGGTGTGAAAATTTTTTAAAATCAGGAGGAAGTATGGCTAACAAATACGCGGGTACGCAGACGGAGAAGAACTTAGAGGCAGCCTTTGCGGGCGAATCTCAGGCAAGGAACAAATACACCTATTTTGCTTCAAAAGCGAAAAAGGACGGCTTTGAGCAGATTGCGGCGCTGTTCCTGAAAACTGCCGACAACGAGAAAGAACACGCGAAGATGTGGTTCAAGGAGCTGAACGGTATCGGCAGCACCGCGGAGAACCTCAGCGCGGCAGCGGGCGGCGAAAACTATGAGTGGACGGATATGTATGAGGATTTTGCCAAGACCGCCGAAGCGGAGGGCTTTGCGGAGCTTGCGGCGAAATTCCGCGCTGTTGCGGCTATTGAAAAGCACCATGAGGAGCGCTACCGCGCACTGCTTAAGAACGTGGAAATGCAGGAAGTCTTCGCCAAGAGCGAGGTAAAGGTATGGGAGTGCCGCAATTGCGGTCATATCGTTGTGGGAACGAACGCTCCCGAGGTTTGCCCCGTATGCAGCCACCCGCAGAGCTATTTTGAGATAAGCGCCGAAAACTATTGATGGCTTTATCCGCAAATATTCAGAACCGCTTCCGACTCTCGGGAGCGGTTCTGAATTTCGGAAAAGGGTTGTTCTGACAAATTCTTTTAAATTTGATTTTTTGTACCTCTCCGTTTTATGCTCCGCGCCCGTTTGCCGCGCGTTTCTGGTTTGTATATAATGCACAAAAATTTTTGTAATTATTTGTTGATAACCGCCTCTTTGGGCAAAATTTTTCCTAACGCGGTTTTTAGAGTAATTTTGTGCAATTTTTGATTTGACAAATACTTGATATAGTGGTATAATAAACTGATTAGGTATATCTGAAAGGAGTGTCTTAATTGACAATTTTCTATAAATTTGACGGCAAAATGTATATCAACATTACCAACGGCTGTCCCTGCAAATGCGTTTTCTGCATACGCGACAACGCCGACAGCATAAGCGGCAACGACAGCCTGTGGTTGGAGCATGAGCCGACTATGGAGGAAATAGTCTCCGCGTTTGAAAGCTTTGACAAAACGGGTATTTCCGAGGCGGTGTTCTGCGGCTATGGTGAGCCTATGGTAAGAGCCGATATGGTGGTGAAAACGGCGGAGTATATCAAAGCTCATTCCGACATGAAGCTGCGGCTGAATACCAACGGGCTTGTTAAGCTTATTCACCCTGATTTTGACATAAGCCGCCTGAAGGGCTTGACGGACAGTGTTTCCATCAGCCTGAACGCTCCCAGCGCCGCACGGTACAACGAGGTGACGCGCCCTTCGTTTGGAGAAAAGGCGTTTGGCGTAATGCTGGATTTCGCGTCGGCAATGAAAGAAATATGTCATACCGCATTTACGGTGGTGGATATCATTTCGCCTGAGGAGATAGAAGAATGCCGCGCCATCGCGGACAAAATGGGTATTCCGCTGCGCGTGCGCTCCTACGTTACAGATAACGAGAGCTACACCTGATGAGGATACTTGGGATAGACCCCGGCTACGCGATAGTTGGCTATGGGGTGCTGGATTACGATAATGTCGCGTTCAAAACAATAAACTACGGCGCGATAACTACGGGCGCGGACACGCCATTCGACAGGCGGCTTGCGGAGATATACCGCGATATGTGCGAACTGCTTGATACGTTCAAGCCCGACTGTGTGAGCATAGAGAAGCTTTATTTCAACACGAATATCACAACGGGAATAGATGTGGCGCAGGCAAGGGGAGTGATAACGCTTTCCGCGGCGCTTCGGGAAATCCCGATATACGAATATACGCCGCTTCAGGTAAAGGTGGCGGTCACAGGTTACGGGCGCGCGGAGAAGCATCAGATGCAGGAGATGACCAGAAATATCCTGCGGCTGAAAGCGATACCAAAGCCCGACGACACCGCGGACGCTCTCGCGATAGCGATATGCCATGGGCACACGGGCGGGTCGCAGCTTTCAAGAATAATGGAGCGGGAAAGGAAAAAGACATGATATACAGCGTAAAAGGCGAGCTTATCCATACCGAGGTCGGCCTTGCAGTGGTGGAGTGCGGGGGAGTGGGCTATGCCTGCCGCACCTCGCGGCAAACCCTGAACAGCATTAAAACGGGCAGCGAGGTGAAGCTGTTCACCTATCTGCACGTTTCGGAAAACTCGCTCGACCTGTTTGGGTTCTCGGACACCATGGAGCTTTCCTGCTTCCGTCAGCTCATCTCAGTTTCGGGCATAGGTCCGAAAGCGGCGCTTTCGGTGCTTTCGGAGATATCGCCGTCAAAGCTTGCGCTCTGCATAACCACAGGAGACGCGAAAACTCTAACGAAGTGCCCGGGTATAGGGTTAAAAACCGCGCAGAGGATAGTTCTTGAGCTGAAAGACAAGGTGGCAAAGGAGCAGCATGTTACCGCAAGTGATTTCGCGTCAATGCCCGCAGTGGGCGTCGGGAACGTCGGTGAGGCTCTGTCGGCGCTCGAGGTGCTCGGGTTTGCCCCCGCTCAGGCGGCGGCGGCTATCGCGGGAGCGTCGCCGGAAGCATCTGTTGAGGAGCTTATAAAATTCGCACTTAAAAATCTGGGTAACTGACATGAAAGAGGGCGATTTAACTGAACAAAAACAACAATTCGCCGCAAAAAACGGTTGTGATATCATTGTGCGTTATGGCACTATGCGCTTTTACGCTGACGTTCGTCAACGATTTCGATATCGGCACTGTTACTGCGATAGCCGCGGTATGCGGCTTTGTTTCAATGGTCACCGCGCTGTACGTTATAGTAAGATATTTAATCAAGCCGTTTATTGACCGCCGAAGAGCGGCGCTCAGGGCTTTGGGAACTCACGGCATAAGCAAGGTAAAAAAGGATCCAACAGCGCGGCTTGCTTATAAGGGTATATATGAGTTTTTCAAAAAAAATTTCGCGAAATCGGAGGAGTATCTTAATCTGGCGCTGAGCCGCTCGGATTTTCGTCAGAATCAGCTTTTTTGTATAGAGTGGCTGATACATCTCTACGAAGCGGCGGACAACCTCCCCAAACTGCTGTGGTGCTACCGCAAGGCGGCGGAATACGCACCCGACAATCCCGAATTTCAGTCGCGGCTGGGACACATATATTTTGTAGACGGTAAGCTGGACAAGGCAATGTACTGCTTTGAGCAGGCGCTGAGATACGACCCCAATCATGGGTATTCCTATTACAGCATAGCGAAAATACAGATAGTGCGCGGCGAAGATAAAAAGGCTGAGGAAACGCTGAACACTCTTATTAAAATAAACGAAAATCATCCGCTTGTGTATTCGGAGCTTGCAACGCTTGCGGCGATGCACGGGGAGAACGAGCGCTGCGAGGAGTGCTATAAAAAGGCGCTGCTTTGCGGTTATAAAGACCCCGACGAGCTTCAGAAGCGAATTTCCGCGATAATGAAATTCGGCGAAATTGATGGCGTGAGCGGCGACGATCTTCCAAATGAATATTACCGCCGCATAGAGCCTAAGGAAACGAAAACTGACGGTTCGGAGCTGCCGAAGGAAAAGGACTGATAAAATGCTGGAAATGTCAAAGGACGATATAGAGTTCGAGGCGAGTGACCGAATTGTCGAACCCGCATATAATAGCGGTGACGGCGAAGTAGAGCTTACTCTGCGCCCGAAAACACTGGCGGAATATATCGGGCAGGACAAGGTCAAGGAAAATATGGCGGTGTATATCGAGGCTGCCAAAAAGCGCGGGGAGTGTCTCGACCATGTTCTGCTTTACGGTCCGCCGGGACTTGGCAAGACCACTCTTTCCTGTATTATCGCCAACGAGATGGGAGTAAATATCCGCGTGACTTCGGGACCCGCGATAGAGAAAGCGGGCGATCTCGCGGCGCTGCTGACCAATCTTCAGCCAAACGACGTACTTTTCATAGACGAGATACACCGTCTTTCAAGGCAGGTCGAAGAGGTGCTGTATCCCGCCATGGAGGACTATGTGCTGGATATAGTTATGGGTAACGGTCCCGCGGCGCGCTCTATACGCATAGACCTCCCCAAATTCACGCTTATCGGCGCTACCACGCGTTCGGGACAGCTTTCCGCGCCGCTTCGTGACAGATTCGGGGTGGTGCAGCGGCTGGAGCTTTATTCGCCCGAGCAGCTATGCGATATCGTACAGCGCTCGGCTGTGATATTGGGTATCCCCTGCATGAAGGACGGAGCAATGGAGCTTGCCAAGCGTTCGCGCGGCACTCCGAGAATAGCCAACAGGCTTCTCAAGCGGGTAAGAGATTTTGCTGAGGTTTTGGGAAACGGCAAAATAACCCGCTCTATCGCCGATAACGCATTAAACCGTTTGGAGATAGACGCGCTTGGGCTGGACAGTCTGGACAGGCGTTTCCTTGAGATGATAATCAAGGGCTACGACGGGGGGCCCGTCGGTCTCGGAACGCTTGCCTCGGCGCTGAATGAGGAGGAAGTTACTCTCGAGGACGTATGTGAGCCTTATCTGATGCAGCTGGGCTTTGTCGCGAGAACTCCGCGCGGACGCACAGTCACGGCTCTCGCGTACAAGCACCTCGGCATACTTCGCGAGGGTCAGCAGACGCTGGACAGTTATTAGAGCGTTCATTTGAACGCGCTTAGGTCAAAAACAGGATAAAAGAAAAGGTTTCGCAGCATCATATAATATTTAAAGGGGTTTTTCTGATGGGACGGATTTTTGGAACGGACGGCGCGAGGGGAGTCGCCATAACGGAGCTGACCTGCGAGAGAGCAATGGAAATAGGCAGAGCGGCGGCTTATGTGCTGACCAAGGAGAGCGGCAAGGCTCACCCGAGGATTCTGGTGGGAATGGACACGCGCATATCCTCTGAGATACTGGAATACGCGCTTGCAGCTGGACTTACCTCGGTGGGTGCACAGGCAGAGCTGCTTGGGGTAGTTCCCACACCCGCGGTGGCGTATCTTGTAAAAGAGTACGGCGCGGATGCGGGAGTAATGATATCCGCCTCGCATAATTCGGTAGAGTATAACGGTATCAAGCTGTTTTCAAGAGAGGGCTTCAAGCTTCCCGACAGCGTTGAGGAGGAAATTGAAAGCTACATACTGGAGCGCAGGGCGGAAATAACGCTCAAGGACGGCGTAAACGTCGGTACGGTTATCCGCGCGGACAACGCGGCGCTCGATTATATAAGGCACATAACGGACTGCGTTCAGGCGGACCTGTCGGGACTGCGGCTTGGATTTGATTGCGCGAACGGCAGCTCGGCGGTCACAGCGGGTAAGCTGTTCGGCTCAATGAACGCCGAATGCGGCTTTATTGCCGATGCTCCCGACGGAACGAATATAAACGAAAAGTGCGGCTCCACGCACATAAGCAATATAAGCAAATATGTGCGGGAGAACGGGCTGGACGCGGGCTTTGCGTTTGACGGCGACGCTGACAGATGCCTTGCGGTCGACGAGAACGGCAGCATGGTGGACGGCGACAGGATAATAGCGGTGCTTGCGAATTATCTCAAGGAAAAGGGAATGCTTAAGGGCGACGCGGCGGTGGTAACGGTCATGAGCAATCTGGGCTTTCATGATTACATGAAGGCGCGCGGCATAAAGACCGTGTGCGCGAGGGTCGGCGACAGGTATGTTTTGGAGGAAATGCAGAAAAACGGTTATAATATCGGTGGAGAACAATCGGGGCATATTATATTGCTGGATTTCGCGACAACCGGCGACGGGCAGCTCACCGCGGCTATGCTGGCAAAGGTCATGAAAGAAACCGGTAAAAAGCTCTCGGAGCTTGTCGCGGATATCACGGATTACCCGCAGCTCCTGCTCAATGTAAAAATAACCGAGCAGTCAAAGGGCAAGTGGGACAAAACGCCGTCAATTTTGGAAAAGATAGCGCTTGCCGAAAAGCGGCTTGAGGGCAGCGGCAGGGTTCTGGTGCGCGAGAGCGGCACGGAGCCTCTGGTGCGCGTTATGCTGGAGGGTAAGGACAGCGTGCTTGTGGATACTCTCGCTCATGATATTGCCAGAGAGGTGGAAACGCAGCTTACCATCGGAGGATAAAGGGCGGCTATTGCGGCGAGGCTTCAAAGCGCTTACGGCAGTCACAGCAAAAAGTAAGCAATAATTATAAAAAAGGCTCTGAAAGCCGCCGTAAATACAATGCCCACGCATAAATTTTCCGAGAGCCTTAGTACAGGTTATTTTAACGCGTGGTTACCGCAGGAGTTTTTTTGCGAGAGCCTGAGCACGCGGAGAAGCAAAGTTTTGCGCGCTCAGGCGGGTCGCGAAAATTTCAAATATAAATAAATTAGCTTGGGTCAACAAGTCAAAAACGGCATTAAAGTCGGGCGAAGCCGAAAAAACGGGAGATACTCAAAAACGATGAGAGTTTCAAAAAACTGGCAGGATTACTGCCTGATAGATACCGCCGACGGAGAGCGGCTGGAGCGGTGGGGTGACGTCGTGCTGATTCGTCCCGACCCGCAGATAATATGGAAGTGCAGCGGAACCGCTCCCGAATGGCAGGGTGCTCACGCGAAATATAACCGTTCGTCGTCGGGCGGAGGCTCGTGGGATTACCGCAGAAGTCTGCCTGAAAGCTGGCAGATAAAGTACGGCGGGCTTACGTTTATGGTTAAGCCCACGGGGTTCAAGCATACGGGGCTGTTCCCTGAGCAGGCTGTTAACTGGGACTACTGTTCAGAGCTTATCCGCGCGGCGGAGCGTCCTGTAAACGTTCTGAACCTGTTCGCTTATACTGGGGGAGCCACGCTTGCCTGCGCGAAAGCGGGCGCGTCGGTCTGCCACTGCGACGCTGTAAAAGGCATGGTTGACTGGGCACGTACAAACGCGAAGCTCTCGGGGCTTGCGGACAAGCCCATTCGGTGGATAGTTGACGACGCAATGAAGTTTATCGGGCGGGAAATTCGCCGCGGAACGCGCTATGATGGCATCATCCTCGATCCCCCGAGCTACGGCAGAGGAACAAACGGGGAGATGTGGAAGCTTGAGGACAGCATATACGAGCTGATGATATCGGTAACGGAGCTTCTGTCGGACAAACCGCTTTTCGTGCTGCTGAACAGCTATACAACGGGGCTTTCCCCCTCGGTTATGAGCTATCTAATGGAAATGACGGTGGGACGGCGCTTCGATATCGAGGTGCTTTCCGAGGAGATAGGCATACCGGTAAAGCAGACGGGAATGGCTCTGCCATGCGGCAGCACGGCGATAGCGAGGTTTCGGGTTTAATTGAACGGCAATGAGGAAAGAATAAATTGGATATAATCAGTGTGGAAAATCTCAGCTTCGATTATGTAAGCTATGATGACGAGGGAAAAGAAACAGAGCGCAGCAGGGTGCTGAAAAACGTCAGCCTGACCGTTCCCGAGGGGCAGTTCCTCGCGGTGCTGGGGCATAACGGGTGCGGAAAATCCACCCTTGCCAAGCACCTCAACGCTATACTCACCCCGACCGAGGGGCGCGTAACGGTAAACGGAATAGATACCGCCGACGAAAGCAGGCTGTTTGACATAAGGCAGACGGTGGGAATGGTTTTTCAGAATCCCGACAACCAGCTTGTTGCAACAATAGTCGAGGAGGACGTGGCGTTTGCGCCCGAGAATCTCGGTGTTCCTACGGAGGAGATACGACGCCGCGTGGACGACGCGCTTAAGCAGGTTGATATGTACGAGTTCCGCGAGCACGCCCCGCATCAGCTTTCGGGCGGACAGAAGCAGCGCGTGGCGATAGCGGGGATAATAGCCATGCAGCCGCGCTGCATAGTGATGGACGAGCCTACCGCCATGCTTGATCCCAAGGGCAGGAAAGAGGTAATGAAAACAATAAAGTACCTCAACAGGGAAAAGGGCATTACCGTGGTGCTTATAACCCATTACATGGACGAGGCTGCGCAGGCGGACAGGGTCGTTGTGATGGATAAGGGCGGAGTCATCATGGACGACGCTCCGAAAAAGATTTTTTCGGAGGCGGAGCGGCTGAGAGCCGTGGGGCTTGACGTTCCGCAGGTCACAGAGCTGTGCGGTATGCTGAGGAGCGGCGGGGCGGATATTTCCCGTGAAATAATTTTTGAGGACGAGTGCGCACGCGCGATAGCGGCTCTGCCCATAAAAGGGACGCTCCCCAAAGAGGAAAAGGAGTGTCGTGTGAGCGCTCCCGCGGGGGAAGGTCTTGTTGAAATAAGGAACGTTACCTATAAGTACAGCATAGGAACGCCGTTTGAAAAGGCAGCGGTGAACGACGTTTCGCTCTCGGTGAACAAGGGCGAGTTCGTGGGGATAATCGGTCACACAGGCAGCGGAAAATCCACGCTGATACAGCACCTCAACGGGCTTATAAAGCCAACCTCGGGTGAGATACTGGTAGACGGCGTTAATATATGGGATAAAAAAGTAAATATACGCGATATACGATTTAAGGTGGGGATAGTTTTCCAGTATTCCGAGCACCAGCTTTTTGAGGAAACGGTGGCTAAGGATATAGCCTACGGACCGAAGAACATGGGGCTTTCCAAGGAGGAAACAGAGCGCCGCGTCCGTGAGGCGGCGGCAAGCATGGATATAGAGCATCTTTTGGAGCGCTCTCCGTTCGAGCTTTCGGGCGGACAGCAGAGGCGGGTGGCGCTGGCTGGGGTGCTGGCGATGGATCCGCAGGTGCTGATACTGGACGAGCCTGCGGCGGGACTTGACCCTAAGGGCAGGGACAAGATACTCTCGCAGATAAAGCGGTATCACGAAAGCTCGGGGAAGACTATCCTGCTTGTTTCACACTCAATGGAGGATATCGTGAAATATGCCTCTAAGGTGCTTGTTATGAACAAGGGCAGGCTGTTCTGCTACGACGACACGGACAAGGTGTTTGAGCGGACGGAGGAGCTTGCGAAAATAGGGCTTGACGTTCCTCAGGTGACGCGAATGTCGCATATTCTCAAGGAGCTGGGCGTGGATATCGGAAGCGATATTTACACGACCGAAAGGGCGGCGGAAAGGCTGCTCGCCCTGATAAAAGGGGATAACGAAAACAGATGATAAAGGATATAACGATAGGACAGTATTTCCCGGGCAATTCGGTGGTGCACAGGCTGGACAGCCGCGTAAAGCTGCTGCTGGACATACTGTATCTGGTGATGCTGTTCACGGCGCAGAGCTATACGGGCATTCTTATCGCAATGCTTTTTATGGTCATTTGCTATATGCTGGCGCGGATAAAGCTGGTTATGATATTAAAGAGCATAAAACCGATACTGCCGCTGATGATAGTCACTGGGCTGCTGAATATGCTGTTTATCAAGGGAGAAGAACCGCTGTTTCAATGGTGGATAATCTCGGTTTATCCCGAGGGCGTGCGTATGGCTCTTTTTATGCTGATGAGGGTGGTGGCGCTTATTGTGGGAATGTCGCTGCTGACCTACACCACCTCGCCGATAATGCTGACCGACGCGATAGAGAGGCTTCTGTCTCCGCTGAAAAAGGTAAGGTTCCCTGTGCATGAGCTGTCAATGATGATGACAATAGCGCTGCGGTTTATCCCCACGCTTGTGGAGGAGACCGATAAGATAATGTCGGCGCAGAAGGCGAGGGGAGCGGAGCTTGACAGCGGCGGGCTGATGAAAAAGGCGAAGTCGCTGATACCCGTTCTTATCCCGCTGTTTGTGTCCGCATTCAAAAGGGCGAACGAGCTTGCGGTGGCTATGGAGTGCCGCTGCTACCGCGGCGGGGACGGGCGCACGAGACTTAAAACCCTTAAGACCGCCACGCGGGATTTTGCTGCTGTTGCGGTAATGCTGGCGGTGTTCGGTCTGGTAATAACCGTAAACTTCTTTCCGGTACTGCCATAAAGAGTGTTTTAAACATCGAAAGTGAGCAGCAGGATAAGAACCACACAAAAATTGAGAGATCAAGGGCAGTGAAAGCAAACGTCGGCGTATCGCCCACGCAGGAAATTTTCGCGTAAGCCTATGTGTAATACGGTGCAAAGCGGAGTGTCGTGCACTCGGGCGGACAGCGGAAAATTTCATATTAAAAATTTGCTTAGATCAAAACTTTATATACAAACCGGCGCAAACGCAAATCGTTTGTGCGATGGAAAAATTAAAATTATTATGAGAAATTTAAAGGTGTTTATCTCTTACAACGGAGCGGCATATCACGGATTTCAGAGGCAGGATAACGCGATCACCGTGCAGGAGGTTCTGGAGAAAGCGCTGGGGAAGCTGTTAAAGATACCCCCGCCGACTGTTTACGGCTGTTCGCGGACGGACGCTGGCGTGCACGCTCGGCGCTTTTGCTTCAACGCGCATATTGACAGCTCTATCCCCTGCGATGGTTTTGTAAAGGGAATGAACACGCTGCTTCCACGGGATATAGCGGTGCTTTCCTGCGAGGACGCCGATGAGGAGTTTCACGCCCGCTATTGCGCAAAGGGTAAGGAGTACGTCTATCTGATAAGAACCAAGCCTCAGCGGGATGTCTTCCTGCAAAATCTCGCCTATCACTATCCATACAAGCCCGATATCGCGGCGATGAACCGCGCGGCGCATCTGCTGGTGGGAGAGCATGATTTCGCGGCGTTCTGCCGCGCGGAGGGAAAGAGCCGCGTGAAATCGACAGTGCGCACCATCTATGATATAAGCGTGACGCAGCGGGAGGACATGTGTGAGCTGCGTATAAGCGGAAACGGCTTTTTGTACAACATGGTAAGGATAGTGGCGGGAACGCTGCTGTACGTAAGCGAGGGAAGACGCACCGAGGATGACATAATGGACGCACTTGAAAGCGGTAACAGAGCGTTGGGCGGCGTAACACTTCCTCCCGATGGGCTGTACCTTAACGAGGTGTTCTATTAAGCCGCTTGGCTATGTGACCTATTGACCCGACTTGGAGGAGAAAATGGACGACAGGAATGATATAAACAAATTCCGTAAAAAAATAAAGCGGCGAAGTCTTCATTTAAGGCTGGGTGTGCTGTTGCTTGTCGGGCTGACGGCTATACTTATAGCGGTGAACTGGAGCAGACTGATTTCCCCTTTTAAAGATGCCGCGCTGGACGTTGGCTCGGGCGGATTTCCCGTGGCGCTGCCGGGCAGCACGGAATACGTGATGGACAAGCTGGGTGATAATTTCTACCTTTTGACCGATACATATCTGTATACCTATAATTCCGGCGGGGCTAATATAGCCAGCATACAGCATGGCTTTCAGAATCCCGTTTCCGATTCCAACTCCAGAAGAGTGATGATATATGACAGAAACGGTAAGGGATTTAAATTCTTCTCGCGCGCCGCAGAGGTATATTCAAACCTTCTTGACGATACCATAGTATTCGGGAGCATAGGCAGCGGCGAGCGCTGTGCGGTGGTCACCACTTCCGCGAGATATTCCAACTATCTTTATGTTTTTAACGGAGAGGGAAAGCAGATATTCCGTTGGGCATCTCCCGAAAATAAAATAATGCAGGTCTGCTTTTCCGATAATGACAACAGCATTTTCGTATCAGTAATAGGCGAAAAGGGCGGTGAACTTCGTTTAAGCGTTATGCGCTTTGATCTTGACAATTCCGAAAGCGCAATATGGCAGACTGATACGGGAAGCAGCATCACCTATTCTCTGGAGTACTGTTCCGAGGGAATATATATCGTGACGGAGGACGGCGCGCTTATTCTTGACAGCGAAAGCGGGGAGATTACCTCGCGCTGCAGCTTTACGAAATCCGTGTACGGCATACCCGAAACAGATGGACTGAGAGCGGTGATATTCAACGATTCTGGCTTTAACGGTGAAACGGTGGTAGCCTATAACGAGCAGCTTCTTCCCGAATTTTCGCTCACGCCCGACAGAATAACCGCCTTTGACGTGAGCGGCGGAAATCTTTACATTCTTTCGGGCACAAAGCTTAAGGTCTACGATTCATCGCTGATGGGGATAAAGGAGTATGTGCTGGACGATGTTTACGCAGGAGTAAAAATAATCGGCTCGGGCGCATATCTTCTGGGATACAATTCCGTTCAGCGGCAGGCGCTGTAATTGCGAACCGCGATTTTTCACGCTGCGGCTGCGTGTGGGAAACGGGCTTCCGTTTGTTCCGCAAGGCTGCGCAACATTTGAAAGGAGAGCTGCTTCCCGACGGAAGCACGAACAGAAAATGGGAACACAATTTGCCATAATATATGACGTTATCATAATAGCGGTCATAGCGGGAATGACCTTCGCGGGAGCCAAAAAGGGCTTTGCCAGCGTTATAGTCGGTTTTGTTGCTGTATTTGCGGCGTTTTTCTGCGCCATGACATTCAGCGCGCCTATAACCGACGCGATATACCGCTCCGCCGTGGAGCAGCCGCTTGAAAGCGCCGTAGATGAGCAGCTCGACGCGGTTATGGGTGGAGCTACACTAAGCGGAATGTCCCATGTGAATTATGACATGGTGATGATATCAGGGCAGCACGCCGACGTTTATCCGATAGATTATGCGGGTACGAGCAAGGCGGTGATTAATCTGTCTGACATGGATTTGAGCAGAACGGGAATACCAAACGCAGACCTTTCCTTGTTTGGAATTACGGCCGATACCGATTTAAGTTCGGTAAGCGGAAAAACAGCGGAGTTTACCATGGCTGAAATAGAGCAGCATGGACTCGGCAAGCTTGCGGTCGCTCAGTATCTGGCGGTTAGCGCTCAAAGCTCCGACTTCTTTGCCGGGTTTCTGGACTATACCGAAAAAATAGGAAACGCTGTTCCATCTGTTTTCGGGGGAATATCGGAAAGTATAGAAGGCGGTAGCATATCCGTGCTTCGTAATATTGTAATTAAAATGATTGACAGCTCTGCCTCCGTAAAGGAAGCAGTAATAAACGGTATAATCGAGCCGTATTTCAAAATGGCTGCAAATACTGTCATATTTATTCTGATATTCCTTTTTGTATCAATACTGTTGGGAGTGATCGCCGCAGCGCTGAAAGCGGTGAACAAAATTCCCGTTCTCGGCGGATTCAACGCCTTTGTCGGGGGTATCGCGGGACTGCTTGAGGGGCTTATTACGGTGTTCCTTATCTGCATAGGCGTGCATCTGTTAGTATCGCTTAGCGGTGGAAATATAATGTTTTTTAATGAAATGACAATTAATTCAACATTCCTTTTCGGGATTTTCTATAATTTCGATTTTCTGAATTTTTTGACATAATTAAGAAAGATAGGTGATTGAGATGATGATGTGCACAAGATGCAAGAAGCGCCCCGCGGTGATGTTTATTTCCGCCATCAGCGGCACGGAGAGAAAGAACGAGGGTCTTTGCCTTTCCTGCGCAAAGGAAATGGGTCTGCCGCAGGCAAGCGAATATCTTTCGCAGATGGGGATTTCCGAGGAGGATTTTGAAAACGCCTGCGATTCTATGCTTAACGATAACGGAGGTATAGACGACGAGCTGCTGTCAAAACTCGGCTTTGACAGCACCGCGGCAGAAGCGGACGAGGAAGGGAAGGCTGACTCTTCCGAATCAAAGGAGGAGGAATCTCTGTTTGAGCGCGGCGGTGCGGGAACCGTTCCCGATTTTCTGAAAAATCTTTTCGGCAGCATGGAGCCTTCAAAAGATTCGCCGAAAAACAGCGACGATTCCGAGGATAATTCCGACCGCCGTTCCCGCAAGAAAAGCGAAAAGACCGACAAAAAGCGCCGTTGTCTTGAAACCTACTGCACCAATCTCACAAGAAAAGCGCAGGATGGTGAGATAGACCGCATAGTGGGCAGGGAAAAGGAGATATACCGTGTGCTTCAGATACTTTCGCGCCGCACCAAAAACAATCCTTGTCTTATCGGAGAACCGGGCGTGGGCAAGACCGCAATAGCGGAGGGCATCGCCCTAAAGCTGGCGAGCGGCGACGTTCCGTTCAGGCTTCAGGGCAAGGAGCTTTACCTGCTTGACCTTACCGCGCTTGTTGCGGGAACTCAGTTCAGAGGGCAGTTTGAGAGCCGCGTGAAATCGCTTATTGACGAGGTGAAAAATGCGGGGAACGTTATGCTGTTTGTTGATGAGGTGCATAATCTTGTCGGCACGGGCGGCGATTCTGAGGGAACCATGAATGCGGCAAATATGTTTAAGCCCGCTCTGTCACGCGGTGAGCTTCAGGTGATCGGCGCGACAACCTTTGCGGAGTACAGAAAGCACATTGAAAATGATAGTGCGCTGGAGCGCCGTTTCCAGCCTGTTACGGTAAATGAGCCTACCATTGACGAAACCATTGAGCTTCTTGATGGTATAAAGGAGTACTATGAGGCTCACCATAAAGTTAAAGTGTCCTCCGAGGTATCAAGAATGTGCGCAGTGCTGTCCGAAAGGTATATTAATGACAGATTTCTGCCTGATAAGGCGATAGACTTGCTGGACGAGGCATGCGCATGCGCCAGCTTGGAGAACGCTGCCATTACGGAGTACGAAAATCTGAAAAAATCTCTTGAAAAGTTGAAAAAAGAAGAGTCTGAACTTTCCGAGGCGACCTCTATCGATTATGAGCGCCTTGCGCAGATAAAAACTCAGGCAGCCCAGACTGAGGGAAAGATATCCGAGCTTAAGGAAAAGGCGGAGAACGTCTGCGTGACGCTTGAGGATTTGTCCAAGGTCATCGAGATGTGGACTGGTATTCCTGCCAGCAAGATTCAGGAAACCGAATTTAAGCGCATAGGCAAGCTGGAAGATAATCTCAAATCAAAGGTTATCGGTCAGGACGAGGCTTGCGCACTGGTCGCGAAAGCGATAAAGCGCACCCGCGTTCAGCTTACCGAGCGCCGCCGCCCCGCGTCTTTTATTTTTGTGGGACCTACCGGTGTTGGCAAAACGGAGCTTGTCAGGGTGTTGGCAAAGGAAATGTTCGATACCGTAGACCCGCTTATCAGGCTGGATATGTCGGAATATATGGAGAAACACAGCGTGTCGAAGATAATCGGCTCGCCTCCCGGATATGTGGGCTATGACGAGGCGGGACAGCTTACCGAGCGCGTGCGCAGAAAGCCCTATTCCGTTATACTTTTTGACGAGATAGAAAAGGCTCATCCCGACGTTATGAACATTCTGCTGCAAATTCTTGACGAGGGTAAAATAAACGATTCGCACGGGCGTTCTGTAAGCTTTGAGAACACCATTATCGCAATGACATCCAATGCCGGCTCAAGCGTCGGAATGAACGGCATAGGCTTCAGCAAATCCGATGGTGATATCACTAAAGAACGCGCCATGAAAGGGCTTAAGGACTTCCTGCGCCCCGAGTTTTTGGGCAGGATAGACGAGATAGTAGTATTCGCGCCGCTTTCCGAGGAATCCTACGGCAAGATTGCTTCTCTTATGCTGGAGGAGCTGCGCGGACCTCTCAAGGAGAAAAATCTGGAGCTTAATATAGCCGATGGCGTCTGCGCCGCTGTCGCCAAAAAAGCCTACGGCGGAAAATTCGGCGGCAGGGATATACGCAAGGTTATTCGCACCGACGTTGAGGACGCACTGGCTAACGCAATTATTGACAATGCTGACGAAGGCGCTTCAGTGGTGAATATCACTGTGGAGAACGGCGATATAAGGGTTGCGCTGAAATGAGCGTTATTCTTATCACTGGCGGCACGGGGGCTATCGGAACAGCTCTTTCAGAGGAATTTGCGCGTACCGACGATGTGATATTCACGTACAGCACCAATAAAGAACAGGCACGGCTGCTTATGGGAAAACTGAACTGCTTTTGTGCGCCGATGGATACTTCCGATATAAGCTCCGTAAATGATACCGTGCAAAATGTTCTGCGCGAATTTGGTCATATAGATGTTTTGGTCAATAATGCGGGAATATCGCTGATAAAGCCGTTTCTCGATACGTCTTATGAGGAGTGGCTGCGGGTGATAGACGTCGACCTGACGGGAATTTTCAATGTGACAAGGGCAGTCGCACCCTCAATGGTTTCGCGTAAAAGCGGAGCTGTTATCAACGTATCCTCGGTGTGGGGAGTTCATGGAGCTTCCTGCGAGGTTGCCTATTCGGCGGCTAAAGCGGGAGTTATCGGCTTTACAAAGGCACTTGCCAAGGAGCTTGGACCGTCGGGGATAACCGTGAACGCGGTTGCCCCAGGAGTTATAGACAGCCCGATGAACAGCGCGCACCTTTCCTCCGAGGAGCTGTCCGCGCTTGCGGAGGATACTCCGCTGGGCAGACTGGGACAACCCTATGAGGTGGCAAAAGCAGTCAGGGCGCTTGCCGAAAACTGTTTCATAACAGGTCAGGTGCTGGGCGTGGACGGCGGATTTTATTGACTATACGGGAGTTATTATGACAAAAGCCGTTATTTTTGATTTTGATTATACCTTGGGGGATTCTACTGCGGGAATAGCCCTCAGCATAAACTATGCGCTGGAAAGGCTGGGTTTCAAGCAGCGCAGTATTCCGGAAATACGTAAAACGGTGGGGCTGTCCCTTAAAAACACATTTATAGCACTTACCTCCGAAACTGAAAGAGCAGAAAAGTTTACAGAGCTTTTCCGCGGAAAGGCGGACGAGGTGATGACCGCTAATACCGTGCTTTATCCGGATACCATGAAGGTGCTTGAGTCGCTGCGCGAACGGGGCTTTAAAATCGGAATTGTAACAACGAAGTTCCGCTATCGTATAGAACAGATACTTAAGAAATTCGGAGCGGAGGAGCTTATAGACGTTATCATCGGAGCGGAAGACGTTAAGGCGGAGAAGCCATCGCCCGAGGGCCTGCTGGCAGCGATATCACGCTTAGGCGCGGATAGAGTATTGTATGTTGGAGACAGCCTTGTGGACGCTGAAACCGCCGAAAACGCGCATGTTGAATTTGCCGCCGTGCTGACGGGAGCTACTTCCAAAGCAGATTTTGAAAAGCACAGCCGCGTTTTTATTGCGGAAAATCTTACGGAGCTTTCAGATTACGGAATTGCTGATTAAATCAAGGCGTAACACAATCAGCCTGTGAGTGTTCTCGCTTTTGGTGAACGATTGTATTTTAATTGGAACTTCCTTATATTAATGAAAAAACATTGTGAATTTTGTGCAAAATGCTGTGAAAACTGTGTAAAAGTTTGTCATAAAATAATCAGATAATTGGTTGAAATCTGAGCCAAAATATAGTATAATAATTATGATTTTGATTAACCTTCGACCGAATGCGGTCAAAGGGAACAAGGAGACATTAGATATGAATTTTGCGCTTTCTTTACTGTCAGAAGCTGCCAAACAAGGCGTTATAGACAGACTTCAGGCGTTCACGGATTCCGAAGGTCAGTCCATAGCGTCGCAGCAGATGGCAGACCCTGATTATTGGGGCTCTGTGGGAATTATCGCTCTGGCAGGAATACTTGTTGTGTTCTTGATTTTGGCAATTCTGATTTTCTTTTTCTGGCTGATGGGAACAATTTTTAAAGCGGTGGACAATAAAAAGAAGTCCAAGGCTGCTGAAAAGGCGTCCGCAGTTCCCGCGCCCGCTCCTGTTGTTGAAGCGGCTGAGGTTACCGAGGATAGCGGTAATACCGATTCGGACGAAGAGATAATGGCTGTTATTGCGGCGGCTGTTGCGGCATACTCCGAGCAGGACGGCAAGGAGTACAGAATACTGGACGTGCAGCGCAGCGGCGCGAGAACACGCTCCGCATGGGGGCTTGCGGGTATCAGCGATAGTACGCGCCCGTTCTGAGAACTGACAGAAAGGAAGAACAATAATGGAAATATTAAGCGATACCATTGGCGGGCTGATAAGCACATCGGGCTTTAGCGGCATGGGGATCACGAATATTATAATGATCCTGCTGTCTTTCGTGCTGTTCTACCTCGCCATTGTAAAGAAATATGAGCCTTTGCTCATGCTGCCGATAGCTTTCGGTATGCTGATGACTAATCTGCCCTTTACAGAGCTTTATCATGCGGAGCTGTGGAATCCCGCGACGAATCCGTACTTTGCTCCCGAATATATAGAGCAGGGCGCGAACGTGCTTGTGAGCTTTACTAAAGAAACCTCGCTGGATTACGGGCGGGTTTTACACGACGGAGGTCTGCTTGACCTGCTTTATTTGGGCGTAAAGCTTCAGATTTTCCCGCCGCTTATCTTTTTGGGTATAGGCTCGATGACGGATTTTGGTCCGCTTATAGCGAACCCCAAGAGCTTTCTTCTTGGAGCGGCGGCACAGGGCGGAATTTTCTTCACATTTATCGGCGCTTGTGTGCTTAACTTCCTCGGAGCGGACTTCTCGCTTAAGGAAGCGGCTTCTATTGCAATTATAGGCGGCGCTGACGGTCCTACGGCGATATACCTCACTTCAAAGCTTGCTCCGCAGCTTCTCGGCTCAATCGCGGTCGCTGCATATTCATATATGGCGCTTGTGCCGGTAATCCAGCCGCCTATCATGAAGCTTCTCACCACTGAAAAGGAGCGCTCCGTAAAGATGGGACAGTTGCGCGAGGTATCTCAGGTAGAAAAGGTAGTGTTCCCGATTGCGGTAACAGTTATCGTTTCGCTGATAGTTCCCTCCGCGGCTTCGCTGGTCGGAATGCTTATGCTGGGCAACCTGCTAAAGGAGAGCGGCGTTTGCGACAGATTGGTAAAGACTGCTCAGAACGAGCTTATGAATATTGTCACGATTTTCCTCGGCGTTACCGTTGGAGCTACCGCAGTTGCGGATAACTTCCTTAGCTGGAAAACGCTGTTCATTATCGCGCTTGGGCTTATAGCATTCTGTATCGGTACGGCGTGCGGTGTTCTGCTTGGAAAGCTTATGTACCTCATTTCCGGCAGAAAAATCAATCCTCTTATCGGTTCGGCGGGCGTTTCCGCCGTTCCCATGGCAGCTCGTGTATCGCAAAAGGTCGGACAGGAGACCAATCCATCCAACTTCCTGCTTATGCATGCTATGGGTCCGAACGTTGCGGGCGTTATAGGCTCTGCTGTTGCTGCGGGCGTTCTTCTGTCGGTTCTGGGAGGTTAAGCTATGCCGAGAACGGTAACTGTTAAGGGCGTTGGCGCGGTGTCAATCAAGCCCGATCATATTGAGATCACATTGAATGTTATTTCCAAGGCGGATGAGTATGCGGAGGCTGTAAATGCCGCGAACGCTGCGGTCGTAAAGCTTCAGGACGCTATTACCTCCGTAGGTTTCGCGCGTGAAGAACTGAAAACCCTTAATTTCAACGTTAAAACCAATTATGAGAACGAAGCGGACGATATGGGAAGATATCGGAGAGTGTTCCGAGGCTATGTTTGCGGATACCGCCTCAAGCTTGGCTTTGATATGAACGTTGCGCTGCTGTCGCGGACGATAGACGCCATCGCGGGGAGCGGTGCTGACGCCGAGCTTTCCATAAGTTTTACCGTTAAAAGTCCGGAAAGAGTCAGCGATGAGCTGCTGCGTTCCGCGGCGCAGAACGCGCGTGAAAAGGCTGAAACGCTTTGTGCTGCTTCAGGGGTTAAGGTGGGAGAACTGCTTTCCATTGATTATAACTGGAGCGACATTAACGTGTACTCAGTAAGCAGCTATGCGGCGGCAGGTGAGGCTGTCAGAGGCATTACCCCCGAGTTTGAGCCGGAGGATATCAAGGCTCAGGATACTGCAACTTTTGTTTGGACAATTATCTGAAGAAAAAAGTCTTAATACTGTTAAAAAACCCCGATTCCAAAAAGTGAGTCGGGGTTAATTTTGTGAAACGAATCCCCAAGTCAATGCCAGGAGGCAAAATGTTAAGCCTATGAGTAGAAAAAATTTTTCAATGATGCAATGAAAGGATGATTAGCCAGTCTTTAACATAAATCAAGCCGCCGGATTTGTCAGTGGTCTTGATTTTATATGTGAAATTGCACAAGAAATATAAATGCATATAGTAATAATATAATAAAAGACGACCGTGGAATAAATTTCTATTGACATACACTTTAAAATATTATATAATCAAATCATAAGACTTTGGGCAGATACTGCGGAGGTAGAGCATGAATATTAAAAAAGCCTTTCTAATAGCCGCTTCGGCATGCACAGTTGCGCTGACGGGCTGCGCGGCACGTTCGGATTATTACGGCGTGTTCGTTTCGGACGGTACATACTCGGATATAACGGATAGCGTTGAAAGTACAATGCTTTCGAGCGATTTTGACTGCAAAGAAACTGAAGTCTCCGCGGAAACGGTTTCCTCAGACTCACCGTCTGTCAAAATCTCTCAGTCTGAAGAGCCTAACGAGCCTGCCCATGAGGCAATTATTGAAACCCCTGCGACTTCTAATGTGACTGCTCCGCCGCCTGTGTTGTCAACAACACCTAAAACCGCTTTGGAACCGCAAACGGTATCTCCCTTGCCTTCCTCAGCTTCATCAAAGCCAACTGCTCCAGCTACTGCGGCTACCTCTGCATCAACAACCTCATTCGCCTCGTCAGCTTCTCAAACTCCCTCGGCAGATAAAACACAAACTTCAGCCCCAAAACCGACACATACTTCGTCAACGGATCCAATTGATCCCGCTCCTGCTCCCGAAACACCTGCAAGCACAAAAAAATCCGAAACAACGACCGCAACTGTCGCTGCGGCGGTAGACGAACCTGCACCCGCTGAGGATTACATAAACGAGGTGTTGAGGCTGGTAAACGCAGAACGAGCAAATGAGGGACTTTCCCCGTTAGTATTGGACAGCAGTCTTTCCAAAGCTGCAAGAGTGCGCGCCGAGGAACAGGTTGAACTTTTCGGGCATACCCGTCCCAACGGTGAAAGCTGCTTCTCTATATTTAAGGAATATGGTATCAAATACAGCACGGCGGGTGAGAACGCAGCCGCAGGTTATTCTGCTCCCGAGGATGTGGTTAAGGCTTGGATGAGTTCCGACGGTCACCGTGCGAATATTCTTAAGCCTTGCTTTGAAAAGCTGGGAGTGGGATTTGTGTACAGTGAAGGCAGCTACGGCGCTTATTGGGTACAGCTTTTTGTTGAGGAATAATATATACCGCGCTCTTTATGGGCGTGGTAAGTTTGTATATATGGTTATATAAACGAAATGTTAACACAGAAAAATTTCGCGAGAAATTTACGCTGTTTGTTGCGCGAGGCGGAGTAAACTGTGTCAGTCTCTCATAAAATTTTTCAAGTTTAAATAAGTTTGCTATATGTCAACATTTTATATATAGAATGATTGAGTCATTTATATACTCGTTTTTTGTGTTATGTCAAATATCAACATTATCATTCATTACAAAACGTTGTTAATATTTTTAACTGAAATTTTAAGTAAAAGACGTTAAAATTATTTAGAAGGTTGTAAAATACAACAAAACTTTAATAATTTATTATAGTATAAGCTGTCAAAATCACTAATGAACATTAGTTGAAGTATCTAATTCAGCAACAGATAATAGATTGTAGTCTATTATCTTTGAGACTCATATGTGAAATAAAAAAAGATAACAAAAAAGTTATATCATACAATAGACTTTTTATATGAATTAAACATTGAAAAATCTCCCTTTTGATTGTATCATATTGATATAAATATACGAAAGGGGGCATTCCTTTGTCCAAGAATGCTGTTGTGGACAATGCGGAAACCGAAACGGCAATGTATAAGATTGCCGCGTTTATTGTAGACAAAAGAAATCTGTTTTTCCTGCTGTTCATTTTTGCGCTTATTTTCAGCGTGTTCTCCCGAAACTGGGTGAGTGTTGAGGATGATATCACGCAGTATCTTCCCGAAACTACCGAAACACGGCGCGGTCTTACGCTGATGAACGACGAATTTGTCACCTACGGCTCGGCATCGGTAATGGTGTCCAATATCACATACGAAAAGGCAGAGGAGCTTAAGGAGCTTATAGAAGATATCCGCGGGGTAAGCAGCGTGGAGCTGGACGATTCCGAAGAGCACTACAAAAACGCTTCCGCTATGCTTTCTGTTACCTTTGAGGGGGAAGCGGACGACGAAATAAGCAAGAGCGCCATGGATAAAATAAAATCGGAGCTTTCGGGCTACGATACTTACATTTCCAGTGAGGTGGGCAGCGACGCTTCGGCGCAGCTGGCTGAGGAAATGGGAGTCGTTACGCTTATCGCGGCGGGAATTATCTTAGTGGTGCTGTTCTTTACCTCAAAAGCTTACGCCGAGATACCCGTTTTGATAATGACCTTCGGAGCGGCGGCGCTGCTGAATATGGGCACAAATTTCATGGTGGGAACAATCTCGTTCATTTCCGATTCTGTAACCATCGTGCTTCAGCTCGCGCTGGCGATAGATTATGCCATTATCCTTATTCACCGATATACAGAGGAACATGAACGCCTTGGGGCGCGGGAGGCTTGTATTCTGGCGCTCAGCAAGGCTATTCCGGAGATTTCCTCAAGCTCGCTTACCACGATATCGGGGCTTATCGCGCTGGCGTTCATGCAGTTCCGTATCGGCGCGGATCTTGCCATAGTTCTTATTAAGGCGATAATGCTCAGCCTTTTGTCGGTATTCACGCTTATGCCGGGGCTTATCATGGTTTTCAGCAAGCTTATCGACAAAACCGTACATAAAAATTTCGTGCCGACTATCTCGGCGGTTGGTAAATTCGCTTTTGCTACAAAATATGTTATTCCCCCCGTTTTCGTTGCGGTCACGGTTTTTGCCGCGATATTCGCGAATAACTGCCCCTACTGCTACGGAACAAGCGACCTTGAAACGCCGCGTCAAAGCGAATCTCAGATAGCCATACAGAAAATTAAAGATAATTTCGGCACGACCAATCTTGCCGCGCTCATAGTCCCATCTGGCAGCTATGAGAACGAGAGCACCCTGATAAAGCGGCTGGAAAGCTATCCCGAGGTGGAATCCTGCATGGGGCTTGCCAATATTGAGGCGATGGACGGCTATGTGCTGACGGATAAACTTACCCCAAGGCAGTTCTCCGAGCTTGTGGATCTCGATTACGAGGTCGCGCAGGTGCTTTACGCGGCTTACGCCATAAACGATGAGGATTACGGCGATGTGGTAAACGGACTTTCGCAGTACGGTGTGCCGCTTATAGATATGTTCATGTTCGCCTATGATGAGGTGGACAAGGGATATGTAACGCTGGACGACGAGCTTATGGACACTCTTGAGGAGCTGCACGAAACCTTGAATGACGCGCTTCTCCAGCTTAAAACGGAGGAATACAGCCGTATTCTCGTATATCTTGATCTACCCGAGGAGGGCGAGAATACCTTTAAATTCCTGAACACTATCCATGAGGAGGCGGAAAAGCTCTACCCCGAGGAAGTTTATCTGGTGGGCAACTCCACCAGCGACTACGACCTGTCTACATCGTTCGTAAACGATAATCTCACCATAAGCATACTATCCGCGCTGTTTGTTATAATTATCCTGCTGTTTACCTTCAAGAGCGCGGGGCTTCCCGTGCTGCTGATAGCGGTCATTCAAGGCTCTATCTGGATGAATTTCTCTTTTCCGACTTTTGAGGATAACCCGCTGTTTTTCCTGAGTTATCTTATCGTAAACTCAATTCAGATGGGCGCTAACATAGATTACGCCATTGTAATTTCCAGCCGCTATATGGAGCTTAAGCAGGAAATGCCTATCAGAAAGGCTATCACCGAAACTCTCAATCAGGCTTTCCCGACCATTATCACATCGGGAACTATCCTTGCGGCGGCGGGTATTCTTATCGGGCAGCTTTCCACTGACGGAACGATATCCTCTATCGGCGTATGTCTCGGGCGCGGCACTATCATTTCCATTATTCTGGTAATGGGAGTGCTGCCGCAGATACTGCTTCTGGGCGATACGATAATAGAGCGCACATCGTTTACTATCAAGAAGCGTGAGCGCACGCAGGTAAACGGCAGCGGAATAGCGGTTACGGGTCTTGTGAGAGGATATGTAAACGGACGTATCGACGCGGTGGTAAACGGAATTATTGTCGGAGAAATCGACGCAAAAATAGAAAGCAAGAACGTGGAAGTGCTTGACGCGGCTGAGCGGACGGAGGTGAACGCAAATGAATAGAAAAACGGCGGCTATTCTTACCGCGCTTATGCTGCTTGCCGAGCCTGCGCTTGCCGGCGTGCCCGCTTACGCGCAGACCGCGGTTCAGCGGGAAGACACAGCGGATACTATTGAAATCGGTACCGCGGAGGATTTTGCGGAGTTTGCGAAAAACTGCACTCTTGACAGTTTTTCCGTAGGAAAAGTATTTGTGCTGAAAAGCGACATAAACCTTACGGGAACGGGTATCAAGTCCGTGCCCAGCTTTGGCGGAACATTCGACGGGAACGGTCATACTGTTTCGGGGTTGAGCGTTTCGGACAGCATGTCCGCGGCGGGGCTGTTCCGCTATATAGAAAAAAGCGGAACGGTAAAGAATCTCAACGTAAGCGGAAGGATTACCCCCTTGGGGACTGCCGAGAAATGCGGAGGAGTTGCGGGAGTGAACCGCGGTCGCATAGTAAACTGCTCCTTTACGGGGGTTATCTCGGGCATTGAGCGCTGCGGCGGCATAGCAGGAGTTAATGAAAGCGGAGCAATGATCTCGGGCTGCACCTCTTCGGGACATATTCAGGCGGAGCATTTTACGGGAGGCATAACCGGCGAGAACCGCGGTTATATCCGTACCTGTGAGAACAGGTGCATGGTCAACACTGCGGCTGACGATGATTCGCTTGAACTTAGCGACCTCAACATAGACGACCTTTACAGCACCGAAAGCTTTTCGGACGTTACCGACGCGGGAGGCATAGCGGGCTATTCCGACGGATCGGTGCAGAATTGCAAAAACCTCGGCGCGGTGGGCTATCCTCACGTCGGTTACAATATCGGCGGTATTGTTGGCAGGCAGGAGGGCTATGTAAGCGGCTGTGAGAATTATGGCATCATCAACGGCAGAAAGGATATCGGCGGAATTGTGGGTCAGGCGGAGCCGCACCTTATGATATCCTATTCGCAGAGCCGCGCCGACGAGCTTAGCGACAGCCTTGACGAGCTTAATTCCCTTATAAATAAAACAATAGACGATATGGAAAGCCGCGGCGATATCGTTTCAAGTAACTTCAGCGGCATAAACAGCTCACTGGAAAATATCCGTGCAAAGAGCGACGAGATGATGACCGAAGCGGAACGGATTATAAACGCCGATGTCGATTCGGTGAACGAGCTTTCCTCGCGAGTTTCTGACTGCATAGAAATGCTTTCGCCCGCGGCGGATTCGGTTTCCGATTCCGCGGATATGCTCGCGGACGGCTTTGACGAGCTGAGCGAGGCGGGAGAGCTTCTTGGGGAAAGCCTTGGCGGACTGGACGAGGGAACGCGAATTATTTTCAACTCACTGGACGATTTCAGCGATATGATAACGGAGCTTCAGACGGCTTCGCAGGCGGTAAGCAGCGCGTTGGAATCCTTAAAGAACGGTTTGGGCGACCCCCAGAAAATGCAGGACGCTCTTAACGCTTTGGAGGACGATATTTCTGCGCTTAAATTTGCAGTGAATTCCATCAGTGAGAACACGGCGGAGCTTATTTCAAGTCTGGACGGACTTATAAATTCATCGGATACCGAAGCGGCGGCGGATAAGATAAAAGATGCGCTTGATAAGATGTCAGCGGCTTCAACAAGACTTTCCGACAACCTTGACAGACTGAGCGAGGCTCTGAAAGAGATAAGCGGCAGATTTTCGGATATTACCGAAATACCCGACGACCCCGGCAGCATAGATGATATTTTCGGTGACGATTACCAAAAATATCTTGATGAGATAAAGGAAATGCTGGAGGATGGCACTTTAAAGGAGGCTGCGGAGGCGGCAGCGGCGGTTTTCGACGACCTGTCGGACATGGTAAAGGCGGCGTCCGAGCTTTCCGAGGGAGTTTCCGAGCTGATAAACAGCCGCGCTCTGGAGCGCTTCAAGCGGGAGATTTCCTCAATATCCCGCGATATTATGGACGACGTTGAGTATATCGACCGCATTACCGACAGCGGAGTTACGCTCCCCGACACGGATATTGACGAGCTTTACGCGGTGATAGACTATCTGAAAAACGCCTCCGACAGTATGACAAGCTCGGGCAGCTACGCAAAACGTGCGCTCGACACGGTAAAGAGCGCGTGGGACGATTTGGATAACGCGGCGGCAAACGCCATAGCGGCGGCGTACTGCGCTTCCGACGCGAGTGTGAGCATGAGGGACGCTTCGGACAGCCTGAGCAATGCGGTTGACGAGATAGGCGATATTATTGACTTTTTTGCGGAAAAGCCCGATATAGTATTTGTGGGAGCGGACGACGGATTTATTGAGTCGCGCGAGAGCTTAAGCACGTCTTTGGAGAGCCTTACGAGAGAGCTTGAGCGGCTTAACGGCTCCGCTTCCGGCATGGGCGACGCGCTTGCGGAGGATATGAGAGCGATAAACGCGCAGTGCGGGAAAATCAAGGATATCATTTTTGAGATAATTGATGAAATACGCGACACAACGCTCGACGCGGAGGAATATACCGAGGATATTTCGGAATCCGACCAACAGGGCTACGCGGACGGAAAAATATCCGCCTGCCTTAATTACGGCGAGATAAACGGCGACCTGAACGTTGGCGGCATTGTCGGTACTATGGGCGTTGACAATTCGTTCGACCCCGAAAGCGATACCGCCGAGGCAATAGGCGAGCGCTCGCTGAATTTTATGTATATGCTGCGCACTGTTGTAAGGGATAGCTCGAATTACGGCACGATCACCGCTAAAAAGAACGCTGTCGGAGGAATAGTAGGCGAGATGTCCACGGGCTGTGTTATCGGCTGCGGCGGCTTCGGCGATATCAGTTCGGCTTCGGGCGGATACGTTGGCGGCGTGGCGGGCAATTCTCTTTCCAAGATAGTATCCAGCAGCGCTATGTGCAGGCTGAGCGGCGGTGATTATGTCGGCGGAATAGCAGGCAGCGCGAAAGATATGCAGGGCTGCCGCGGCTTTGCGGAGATTGTTGACGGCAAAGAGTTTACGGGCGCGATAGCGGGGCAGGGGAGCGGCGAGCTTTCGGGAAACGCTTATGTGGAAAACGGAATTGGAGCTGTGGATGGAGTAAGTTACCGAGGAAAGGCTTTCCCCGTAACCTACGAAAAAATGCTTACCTTGTCCGAGGTTCCAGAGGAATTCAGCGTAATGAAGCTGGTTTTTATGGCGGACGGCAAGATAGTGGACACGCTGGAATACTCTTACGGAGGCAGCGTTAACATTGCAGATATTCCTGACATTCCCGCAAAAAGCGGCAGCTTTGCGGAATGGGAAAAGTTTGACGGTGATAACCTGCGCTTCGGAAAGATAATCAACGCTGTTTACAGCAATATGGTCACCGCCATCGCTTCTGAGGTGTGCCGCGACGACGGGCTGCCTGTGTTTATCGCCGAGGGCAGCTACGGCAGCGAGAGCCTTATCGCGGAGCGGCGCGACACGGCGTGGCAGGTAACGGTTCCCGACGACGGCGCGGAAAGTCATCTTATAAGATACTATGCCGAGGGCGAAAATCAGGACGTATTCGTCAATGGCGAATTGGTGGATTCCGAAATGGATGGGCGTTATCTCGTTTTCAGGACAAATTTGCTGAATTTTGAGGTCACAACCGATGAAAAGCCGTTTAATTATCTTCCGTTTATTTATGCAGGCGGAGGAGCGGCATTTTTGGCGACAATCATAATAATTGCGGCGGCAGTTCGCAAGAAGAAAAAAATCGCGGTAAAATCAGGGCAATGATAAAACTTTCAGTTTAGTCTGTATATAAATTGTTGACCTAAAGCATACTTATTTGAATTTAAGCTCTTCGCGACCCGCCCGACACGGTTCGCTCCTCTTTGCGGAGCAACCCGTGTCGGGCTTTCGCAAAAATTTTATGCATCAGAATTGCGCTGATATAACCTTTTCTGCAAGCTGGCACGCGAGTTTTGGGCATTAAGAGCCGTGATTCCGGATTTTTAACTTAAATCCTTTAAAGAAAAAAATTGTGAAAAAGTTATAAATTCTATTGACACTTTACTTTGGTTTTGGTATAATTACAATATAGACTTATTAGAGAAGCGTGACTGTGGAGTGTTTTGGTAATCTGAATGTTATACTCTTAATGTCTTGTATTTTGATGTACTTAAGGAGAATGGAAATGTCAGAAAAATTGGTGAATAATGTACTGGAAAAATTTTTTGCTCTGGGCGAGGAGCATAAGAAAATAACCGATGAATCCGCGGAGGCTCTTAAAGAGTACGAGGATTACTGCATTTCCAGCGACGCAGATCTTGATAAAAAAACGGGAGAGATACTGAAAAAGGTAAGCGGCATGGATTCCCTTATGCAATATGCGAGAGACCATGCAACCGACCTTGAGGAGGCTACCGCTCCATTTGAGACCTCGGAGGGTGCGTTGGAGAGTCTGCGCCAGAAAATCGCGCTGGATTCCAGAAACGATCCCAACGCAGAAACGCTTTACACTAAGGCTTCGGGGCAAAAGCTGCTGTTCCAGCAGGAAATAGAGCGTGTACGCAGTCTTATCAACGGGAGCAAGATTCAGGCGAAAAGGCTGTATGATTCCACAATGGATAAGCTGAACGAGAAGCGCTCAAAGCATATTGATTCGTTTAAATCGTTTATAATGTCCGAAGAAATAAAGGTTTATCTTAAAAATCTTTCAAGCGACGCTGTTGCGTTCAACAGCTCCGGCACAGCACAATTGTCGGAAATAAATGAAATCAGTCTTGGTCAGAGAAGAGTAAGACTTCCTGTTCCCGAGGAGCTGGAGCAGGAGCTTTCCATTAATACGGAGGGCATCTTTAATTCCGCCTCAAAGACTATAAACGCTCCTTTTTCGCTACCAACAGGCAAGGGCAGCATTCTTTACGTTGATTTTGACGAGCGGAACGAATCCTATATGATGGGCGGTATTCAGAGGTTTTTGCTTAATACTGTAAAGTATTTTGGCGGCAATCTTGACGGTATATTTTTCCTTGACCCTATAAAATACAACGCAGAGGGTCTTGGACATATCGGTGCGCTTTCCAAGGGAGCGAACGCATTTATAACACTGCCTGAGTCGAGGGCTGCCGCCGAAGAGGAGCTTAACGCGGCAATGGGAAGGATTTCCTATAATTCCAAGACAACGGGCATAAGACGTGTTATGGTTTTCAGGAGCTTTCCAGAGGCATATGACGCGGATATGACGGACAAGATAAAGAAAATTTGCATGAGCGCGGAGAGCAGCGGTACATGCGTTGTACTTACCCATAAGTCTGATCTTGACGGCGGAGAGGCGGAAAAGGCGGTCCGTGCCGCAGCAGTCAGCATCAGAAGCAGAAACGGAGGATTTTATTTGGAATCGGCTCGTGAGGGTATCTTGTGGTATTCCGCACCCGCGAGCATACCCGACGAGGTAAGGCGCACATATATCGATCAGCGTAGGGTTGCCGAGCCAAAGCCAGTTGCTGAGATACATACGCCTGAAGCAAATATCAATGAGGTCAAGCACATTGAACAGACTGCCGCTGAGGTGCCTGCCGAGCCAGTTTATGCGGAAGCTGACAATGAGACTGATCACGTTGTGCGGGACACCGAGGCGGAGGCTTCCGTAAATGAGTTTGCTGTGGAACCCGACGTGCCCGAGAAAGCTGACGATCTGGAAAATCCCGCGGAAGAGCGGTCCGGTAAGGAAAATGTCTCCAAAATGGAAGAATTATCGGAAAGCGCAGAGCCGGAAAACGAGATTAACGAACCATATGTCAAGATGTCTGAATCAATGGAGAAGATTTACGTCAAGGGCGCTCGCGGCATGAAGATACCATTTGGCGCTGACAGCTCCTTTGAACTCAGTTTTGGTGACAGCCCTGTTTATATTACCGCAAAAACCAAAGAGCGGGGAAATATACTCCGAAATATTATTGACGGGGTAGCTGCGGTGGTGCACCCCGATGACGTTGAACTGTGGCTGATTGATATGACCATGACCACGCTTCTGAAATACGCGGAAAATACACCTCCTCATATTAGATATCTTGTTCTTGACGATAATTCTGGAACGGTGTTCGGAATAATGGACAGGCTGGACGAGGTTATCAGAAAGAGGGCAAATCTGTTCCGCGGCAGATGGGAGGACTTTACGGAGGTTTCCGCAGACGTTTATATGCCCGAGATACTTGTTGTGATAAACGGTTTTTCAGGGGTAGACCGTCAATATGTTTATGGAGGATTTACGGGCAGGCTTTCGGATATTGCCGAAAAGGGCAGAGCTTACGGGGTACGTTTTGTGTTCGCGGACAGCTCCGAGCCGGAATGCTGCGGAAATAATAACATTGCCATATCCTCTGAGGGCAGCTCTGTAAAGATAAAGATGGCGGAAAAACGGGAGGTAAGCATATGTTTCGGCAATGAGAATGCCGCGGTATGGAATGATCTTACCCCCTCGGACAGTTACGATGCAGTTGATAACACGGTTTACCTTGACAAAAAAACGCTTGTTTGTGATAAGAGTATTTTCTGTTCCTTTGAAAGCAGACGCGGGGAATTTGGGGATATAATATCCCAGAAATCCGTCGGGGATATGTTGCTGTTCATGGGAGAGCCTTTTGATGTAGGAGAAATTTCGACTGCGACCATGTATACGGGATTTGCGCAGAATATTCTTGTTTCCGCTTCCGCTGGGGACAGAGCTTATGCGGCATTGGTGCTGCTGTCAATAACAGCTTCGCTGACTATGCAGGAAGTACCATTTGAAATCTTGACGACTGAAAGAAATGATTTGTACGGTTACTTAAGCGAAAATACTCCATCTGATGCGGAGATTATAAGCGAGGGCACGGAAAAGGTTTGCGGGCGAATTAGCAGCATTGCGCGCTCTCTTGCCGAAAACAAATCCGACAACAGGTTTGTTGTTATTTTCGGTATAGGAGAGCTGATATCCGAAATGACAACGCTTGGCGAGGTCGGTCAGCAGGCGCTGCGCGATCTTTCGATGATTATAGAGAGAGGCTCAAGGTCGGGTTATCATCTTGTGGCTGTCATCAATGAGGAGGAGCTTGAGAGTCTTGGGATATCACCCGCGATGTTTGCTCACAAATTCAAGTGTTTCGGAACGGAGAAAAAATCCGTTCAGTATAACAACAAAGATAATGAAATATTCTTTATGCCATATCTGCATAAGGGTATAACGCTGGATTGCTTTGAGGTGAACGACAGCGGAGATGTTATAGCGGAGTTTCCACAAGGATTGCTGTTGTAAAGAAATAATAAGGCGCTCCCGAAAATAGGGGGCGCTTCAGCTTGTAGAAAAAAGTTATAGCGGCGCGATGATAATGCAGGAAATTTTTCATGGAAGCAGGACGCGGTTTGCTGCGCGAAGCGGAATAAGCCGTGTCAGATATATTGCACAAAATTTTTAATTTAGATAAATTTGATATAGGTCAGCACTTTATATACTGACGAGGCGCTCTCAAAAAACGGGAGCGCTTTTAATATTTATTTTTTAGATATATCAATATATTTGGGCTCATTTTGGGCAATATATTCTGAATGTAGTAGGCAATATCTGCATATATGCGCTGCTTATTGCGTTTCGGTTGTCATTTTTGCGCCATGAGCGGTATACCGCTGTGTCATTCCGAAAAAAGAATGTAGAAGTAATCCGCGATAAAGCCGCCATAATATAGTTTAGAAGTTTCATAAAATTTGTTTTCCTTTGCTTATTTAAGATGTTGATTATTATGTAAAAAATCTCTCATATTTTAACGGGGGTTATTTTTATAATTATAACTTTTTTTGGATAGAATAGCATTATGAATTAAAAAGTAATATAATTAATTTGTATTTGCAAAAACAATTTGTAATCTTGCAATTTATGATCAATTGATGATGGCTTATTGCAAGTTAATTGCAAATAGTGTGTTAAAATTAATAAAAAATACTATTTATGCAATATTTTAAAATAAAACTTGCAAAAAGCTGTTGACATTTTGAAAGATATGTGATAAAATAATTCATATACCGATACTTTGGACATAATGGTATGAGGAAGGGAAAGGGGTATACTTATGGATAATTACAGAGTTCAAGCGCCATTTGAAAAGAATGGTCTGTACGACCCAAGATTTGAGCATGAAAACTGCGGTATCGGCGCGGTCGTCAATATTGGCGGAAAAACCGATGTAAAGGTTGTTGACAACGCACTTAAAATAGTTGAAACGCTGGAGCACAGAGCGGGAAAGGACGCCGAGGGCAAAACGGGCGATGGCGTGGGAATATTGCTTCAGATATCACATGATTTCTTTAAAAGTGAAGCCGAAAAATGCGGCATAAAAATCGGGGAGCGCAGGGAATACGGCATTGCGATGTTCTTCTTCCCGCAGAGTAAAGAAAAGGCTGATGAAGCTATGGCTTACTTTGAGAAAGTTCTAAGTGAGGAGAAATTGGAGCTTCTGGGCTGGCGCGAGGTGCCGACCGATCCCGGCGTTCTCGGCTCAAAGGCGCTGGAAAGTATGCCGACTATTATGCAGGCATTTATCAAAAAGCCCGATGGCTGTCACGCGGGGATAGATTTTGACAGAAAGCTTTATATCACGAGAATGGTATTTGAAAAGCGAAATTCGGATACGTATGTTTGCTCCTGCTCCTGCCGAACCATAGTATATAAGGGAATGTTCCTTGTCGGGCAGCTCCGCAGATTTTACAGGGATCTTGCGTGTGGTGAATATACCTCAGCAATCGGCATAGTTCATTCGCGCTTCAGCACCAACACCAATCCGAGCTGGCAGCGCTCCCACCCCAACCGCATAATGGTGCATAACGGTGAGATAAACACCATTACCGGAAACGTGGACAAAATGCTTTCAAGGGAGCATATCCTCAAAAGTCCGCTTATCGGCGACAGAATGAAGGATATCGTACCGATACTTGACGTGACCGGTTCGGATTCGGCGCGGCTGGACAATACGCTTGAATTTCTGACAATGGCGGGCGTTGATCTTCCTCTGGCAATAATAACGCTGATACCCGAGCCGTGGCAGCACCAAACTACTATGAGCAGGGAAAAGCGGG
>CAJTMU010000020.1 GCA_910577365.1 uncultured Oscillospiraceae bacterium
GATTATCCCGATGTCTCAGAGGAGATTTATATCGAAACTGTGCCGAAAACCTCTTTATCCGAGGCTATGCCTATCGAAAGCGATTATCCTCAGACCTTGCCTGAGCCAAAAAGTGAAACCGCGGACAGCGCCCCTGCTACCGAGCCGCAGCAGACTGAGGCGAATATTCAGTCATCATCAACGTCCGCTTCCGACGCTTCCGTCACGACTTCCGCAAATTCGGAATCCTCGCTTATAAATATAAACACCGCCGGGTCGGAGCTGCTGCAGACCTTAAATGGTATCGGAGAGGTAAAGGCGCAGGCTATTATAGATTACAGAAATGAAAACGGCGGTTTTTCTTCGGTGGACGAGCTGATAAATGTTAAGGGGATAGGCGTGAAAACTTTGGAGAAAATACGACCGTTTGTGACAATTTGAATGCGTGATTTAATCGTCCATCGCTTGTAGAAAAAGCTTATATGACACGCAACGTCGTCTCATGAAATTTCAAAAAGCGTCAGAATTTGCGATGCAAATTCTGACCGGTTTCCGCAACCGCGCGTAGTGAGCGAAGCGAACGGAGCGTGTTTGCGGAAATTTTGAAATTTTTTTAATAATCCCCCTTAGGTCAACCTCTATATACAGGCTGATGCACGATTTATAATCGTGCGTTTTGTTTTTACACACAAATAAATTATTTAAAAAGATTTTTTCCTCTATTCCCCTTGCATTTTTCATTGTAATGTGTTAAAATATAATTTGGGCAAACAATGGCGGCGGATTTTGTGTCCGCGTTTATCGAGAAGTTCTCCAAGAGATTCGCGGTTTTAAATTACAGTAAAAGCTGCTGCCGATTTAATAAACAAAAAGCGTTTTAAGCTAATTGCGGATAAACGCAGAAGAGGTTATAAATGGACATCAAGGAAGAGGCTCTTAAAAAGCATTATGAGTGGCAAGGCAAGCTGGAGGTGGTTTCACGCGCGAAAATCGAAACCAAAGAGGATTTGTCGCTGGCGTACACACCGGGAGTAGCGCAGCCTTGTCTTGAAATAGCGGAAAATCCTGAGCTATCTTATAAGCTTACAAGGCGGGGAAATCTTGTCGCGGTAATAACGGACGGCACGGCGGTGCTGGGGCTGGGCGATATTGGCGGATTGGCGGGTATGCCTGTTATGGAGGGCAAATGCTGCCTGTTTAAGGAGTTTGGCGGGGTGGATGCTATCCCGCTTTGCGTAAAAAGCAAGGACCCCGACGAAATAGTGCGCACTATTGAGCTTATCTCTGACAGCTTTGGCGGGATAAATCTTGAGGATATTTCTGCGCCGCGCTGCTTTGAGATAGAGGCGCGGCTCAAGGAGAGGCTGGATATTCCGGTATTTCATGACGATCAGCACGGAACGGCTATCGTGGTAGGCGCAGCAATGCTCAACGCGGTAAAGCTTGCGGGTAAAAAGCTCCCCGAAATTACGGTCGTGATAAACGGCGCAGGCTCGGCTGGAATAGCTATCGGAAAATTTTTGCTTAAGCTTGGCGTGGGTAACCTGATAATGGTTGATATCGGTGGAATAATTAATCGCGACGAAGCGTATGATAATCCCGCACACGCTGAAATATCACAAATAACCAACAAGGATAATGTAAAAGGCACATTGGCGGACGCCATGAAAGGTGCGGACGCTTTTGTGGGAGTTTCAAAACCAAATCTTGTAACTCCCGATATGGTCGGATCTATGGCAGAAAAGCCTATATTGTTCCCAATGGCTAACCCAAATCCCGAAATAACCTACGAATTGGCGAAGGAATCCGGCGCGTTTGTAGTGGGTACGGGCAGAAGCGATTATCCAAATCAGATAAATAACGTTGTGGTATTCCCGGGTGTTTTCAAGGGAGCGCTGAGCGTCCGTGCAAGGCAGATTACCGAAGAAATGAAGCTGGCAGCGGCAAGGGCTATCGCGGCGCTTGTTACTGAGGATAAGCTTTCGCAGGATTATATCATACCCAGCGCACTGGATAAATCGGTTGCTGAGTCGGTGGCAAAGGCGGTCGCGGAGCAGTGGAAGAAGGACAACGGATAACGGTGCGGTCTATGGTTCTGCGTAAAGGCGGGATAAATGTTTGGAACATATTATGCGGCATTTTGCGCAAACTTAACGAGGTGCTGCATTTTTGGCAAGGTAAACGGATTTTTATGCGAAACATAAAATGGACGGATTAAAAATGTTTTAGAATAAGGAGAAAATATGAAATATGAATTTAATCCGCGGGGCGTATGCTCCCGCAAGATGACACTTGAGATTGAGGACGGAATAATCAGGGACTTGAAGGTGGAAGGCGGCTGCAGCGGCAACTTGCAGGGTATTTCCGCGCTGGTAAAGGGAATGAGTGTGGAGGAGGTTATCGGAAAGCTTTCGGGAATCCGATGCGGCTCAAAGCCCACGTCCTGCCCTGCACAGCTTGCGGAGGGTTTGGCGAAATTAAAAGCGGACGATGCCGGCTGAACGCCCTGCTAAAAACATAATAGATATAAGGAGTGCGGTGCGACCGCTGTAAATCATGAAAATATCGTCACTTTTCAAACAGGGCAGACCTGTGTTTTCCTTTGAGATTTTCCCGCCGAAAAAAAATGGGTCGATAGAAGCGGTATATAAAACGCTGGACGAGCTGACGGGTCTTAAGCCGGATTTTATCAGCGTAACATATAACGCGGGAGGAGCGTCCTCCGCGGGAGGAGGCTGCCCTGAGGGCTGCTCGACAAGGGAGATAGTCTGCATAATCAAGGAAAAGTATCATACGGAATCTATTGCGCACCTTACCTGTGTAAATTCCACGCGTGAGGATATAGACAGTATAATTGGGGAATTTGAACAGTACGGCGTGGAGAATGTTCTGGCACTGCGCGGGGATATCAACCCCGATATTCCGCCGAAAGATGATTTTCGTCACGCAAGCGAGCTTATTTCATATATGAAGCAGAGGAGCGGTTTGAGCTTTTCCGGCGCTTGTTATCCCGAGGGTCACACAGAGGCGGACAGCCTTGAGGAGGATATCGAAAATTTGAAAAAGAAGGTGGATGCCGGAGCGGAACACCTGATGAGTCAGTTGTTTTTTGATAACGGTCACTTTTATGAGTTTCTGGACAAGGCAAGAGCGGCGGGAATAAACGTTCCTATTGAGGCGGGTATTATGCCCTGCGTCAACGCAAATCAGATACAGCGTATGGTGACGATGTGCGGAGCGAGTTTGCCTACCAAATTCACAAAAATGATGGCAAGATTTGAACACAGTCCCGAAGCCATGCGAGACGCGGGCGTCGCCTACGCGATAGATCAGATAATAGACCTTGCGGCGAACGGCGTGGACGGTATTCACCTCTACACCATGAATAATCCGTATGTGGCTAAAAAAATCAGTAAAAGCGTTGAGAGCGTTTTATTGGGTTAGTAGATTAAAGTAGGTAAAACATGATCAGTCAGATTACGGCAATAAACCGTTCCGAGGCGCTGAGATATATGGGATATAACGGCGAGCCGGACGAACGGATATCCGCTCAGATAGGGGAGTGTGAAAAGGCGCTGCTTAAAGAGGCGCGGCCTCAGTTTGTGTGGAGGATATTTGAGCTAACGAGGGTAGAGAATATCCTGACCTTGAACGGGTGTGATTTCACTCTTGATGGAAAGGATATTGCGGATCATCTTCGCGGCTGCGATAAAGCTGCGATTATCTGCGCTACTCTTTCCGCTGATATGGATAGGTTTCAGCGGCGGCTGGACGTTAGCGATTCCATGAAAGCGCTTGTTACCGATGCGCTGGCGAACGCACTGATAGAACAGGTGGTCGAAGAGGCACGCAGGGATATACTGGCAAATATGTCAGGATACACCACTACTTTTTGCTACGGCGCAGGCTACGGGGATTTCCCGATTGAAACCGCTCAGCAGCTTATAGCCGCCGTGGACGCGGTAAGGAAAATCGGTGTGTGCAGTACGGCGACAAATATGCTTACTCCGCAGAAAACCATAGTGGGGATAGTTGGATTGTCACGCGGTGAGCTGGAGATAAAGCGCAAAAGCTGCGAAGACTGTACAATGAGGCATACTTGTAAATTCAGGGAATATGGTGTAAGATGTAATTAAAAGCGGCGCGGCAGAGTATATTCTGCCACGCCGTTTTTATTTTATGGTAATATATTAATGGGAAAAATAATAATTTATGCTATTTTAGATAAGTTGACAAAAAGCAGAAATGCTTTTAAGAAATGATGACCTAAGGCAAATTATTTAAAAGAATTTCCCGCACCGCTGCAAACTACGCTGAGTTTTGTACAAAACTCAGCGTAGTTTGCGCTATCCCGCCGTAAAAGCTCCGCCCGCTTTGCGGGCTGCGCTTTCACAGCGGATTGCGGGAAATTCATGCGTGGGCGATCACTTTAATTCTGCCTTCAGTGCCTTTGACTGCTTAATTTTTTAGTGATTCATGGCAGTACAGCACTTTTAACACATATTATTATTTTTATAAGTATTAGTGCTGTAAGGTCAAGCAAACTCCTTTTATCACGCAAAGCCTATCCTTCGCATATATTATCGGTAGGCAGTGCGTAAGCCGCCGACACGGCAGGTTTTTGTCAGGCTTGGATATTGCCTATGCTGATTTAATCTATATCGCGCCACGTGCGCGGTATTGCCAAAAACTCGAAAGGAGATTGCTCTTTGATGTGAGCATAACAGCGATATGAACAATTTAATTATAGATATGAAATCTCTTACACAGGCGGAAAAGGCGCGGGCGTTTCTGATGAAGAAAAACATACCCTGTGTGGTGGAGCGCAGCTTTGGGAACTCAAGCTCGGGCTGCGGATTTGTGCTGCGTATCCTCGGCGGCGCGGAGGTAAGCAGGGGAGAGGTTTGCACCCTGCTTAAAATGGTAGGGGTAAACTGTGATATATCTTGATAACGCGGCAACTACCTATCCTAAGCCGCCGCAGGTGTACAGAGCGTGGCAGAGGGCCATGGGCGCTTACGGAGCAAACCCCGGGCGTTCCGGTCATAAATTTTCCGTGGACAGCGCGGCGGCGGTGTTCGAGAGCAGAGCGAAATGCGCGGAGCTTTTCGGGGCTGAGCCGGAAAATACCGTTTTTACGCTGAACTGTACTCATGGGCTTAATATGGCAATAAAGGGCGTTGCGCGCAGAGGGGCACATTATGTTGTGAGCGATCTGGAGCACAACGCGGTCATTCGTCCTGTACACGCGGCGGCGGAGCAGTATGGCGGCAGCTACACGATTTTTGAGACCTCCGATGACGAGGAAGAAACAGTGTGGAATGCGGAGCGCGCTATGCGTCCCGATACAGTGGCGCTGGTGTGCACGGCGGCAAGTAACGTCATAGGTCTGCGAACCCCGATAAAAGAGCTTGCAGCGCTTTGCAGACGAAAAGGAGTCCGCCATCCTCAAGGAATTTGCTTTATTGTGGACGCAGCGCAGGGCGCGGGAACGCTGCCCCTGAAAATGTCGGACGGTATAAATATTCTGTGCGCTGCGGGGCATAAGGGGCTGTACGGACCTATGGGTACGGGTCTTATGATAACGGACGGCAGTTTTCCTTTGAAAACCATAATTGAGGGCGGCACCGGAAGCGCTTCGGAAAGCCTTGTTCAGCCTGAGTTCACACCCGACCGCTTTGAGAGCGGAACTATAAACACTGCGGGGGTGATAGCGCTTGGAGCGGGAGTGGACTTTATAATGCGCCGCGACCGCAGACAACCCGGGGGTGCAACGGGAATAGATGGCATTTTGTCGCATGAGCTGGCTTTGTGCAGAAGATTCTGTTCTGGAGTAAGAGATATGAGCGGAGTGACTCTCTACAATGATATAACTTCAGCGAATGAGGGTCACTACGTGCCCGTGGTGTCCTTTAATATTGAGGGAATGTCTTCGGTGCAGGCCGCTGCTTTTTTGAGCGATAAGGGGATATATATGCGCGGAGGGCTGCACTGTGCGCCGCTTGCCCATAAGAAAATAGGCACACTGGACGGCGGAACGGTAAGGTTTTCACCCTCGGTGTTCACTACCGCGGGCGAAGTAGACGCGGTGATAAGAACACTTGCGGGAATAAAACAGCAAAAAACGGGGTAAATATTCCTGCTTCGGAAATCTTGTTTTCATATTGACTTTACGGCGAATTTGTGATATTATTAAATAAATAATTTCGGGGGAACGCCGATACAACTGTTATCCCGCCCATATGTGGAATTTTCCGGCGCATATGCGTTTCGTTTTGGTTGGTTGTTCCTCTGCCGAAAGGAATAAAGCTATGGACGCTATTGTATATGAAAGCAATACAGGATTTACGGAGCGTTATGCGCGGCTGCTCTCTGAGAAGCTGGGCAAGCCCGCGTACACTTTGAAGGAATCTGCCGCAAGGCTTGAAAAAGGATCTGAGGTAATATATCTTGGTTGGGTCATGGCAAATCAGGTGTGTGGGCTGAAAAAAGCTGCGAGGCGATTGAACATAAAGGCAGCAGGCGCAGTGGGGCTGTTTCCGAATACTGAAGCTAACACTAATATCCTAATTGCCAAAAACAAGCCTGATTTTCCGTTGTTTTATCTGCGTGGCGGACTGGATTATTCAAAGCTGAAAGGTATAAAGAAAAAACTTTTACTGATGATAAGGGACAATATGGTTCGCGAAAATAAACCCGAAAATTCGGAACTTGTTGAGGTTCTGACCAATGGAGCCGACTTCGTTACGGAGGAAAATCTTACTTCCTTGCTGGCATTTGCGCTTATGCTTTAAGATAAAATCGGGAACGAATTTCGTTCCCGATTTTATCGTTTCATATCCCACGTTAAAAAGCATTGAATGCAGCGGTGCGGCAGCGAAACCAGTTATACTTAAAATGACTTTTTCAGCATAACGCTACCAATTGAAAACTTGTTTTCATATTATGCCCTTATAAAATTTTACGCTGTTTGGTATGATTTTGTTCTGATAACGGTTAGCCAGTCAAATTGCACATAATTTTTAGTCAGAGGTGTCCCAGTCGTCGGGGATAAGGTCTATCATGCCATATTTTCTGAGAAAAAATTTACCGTTTTTATACTCAAACTCGGCGACAAATTCATTATTTTCATTGGTAGCCCAGTAGACGAGTGCGGCTGAGTTCGGGTTCTCAATGTATATCAGCTCCAATTTGAATGAAAACTCTCTTTCCTGATTGCACTTTACCATGCATTTGTTAAAATCAAAACGCAGTATGCCGCGCGGAGAAGGCAGACTTGCAAGTCCGAGCGGCTTTCCGTTAAAACGCATGGTGTTGTGGAATCTCTGAACCGTATTGTCCAATTCACAGACGTGTTTTGCGACGGTAACGATGAACGGCTTTATGTTTTCAAAGGAATCACAGCAGTCCTCTAAGTCCACCATGATGTCGTAATCCTCCTCGCGCGAAATATATACCGATTTGTCCTCCGTTATAACAAGGTGTTCAGGGTTGGTTACGAATTTTGATATATCTCCGTAACGATTGTACATCTTGGTTTCCTCCGTTTTTGTTTTTATATGACTTTCTTCGGCTTTACTCCCCTGTACCGTTTAAGCTTGAATACTTGCCATGCGACACCCGAGCCGGTGTTTCTACCGTAAAATCCGAGGCGTTTCTGCCCGACAGAGTATCCGATAAGTTCGCCCACGCAAATCACCGCGGAACAGACAAGCCACACGGCAAAGGGTCGTATCACAGCAAACGGGTCGACCGCAAATCTTATCGCGGCAGCCGCTATAAACGCGCAGCCCTCAGTCGATAAACCTATCCAAGGCGTTTGTTCATGTAAATCTTCTCAAAACCAATTTTTTCAATTATATCATAAATCATTTTGTATTGTCAACACTATAGCCAAAAAGTATGTAAGTTGTAAGAAACGGCTGTATGTGGCACGCAGCAGCAGCTGCTTCATACTTTTAAAAGGCGGTGTTATTTTGAAAAAATTTTTTGAGGGAAGTATTTGCGGCTTTCTTAACGGCTTTTTTGGCTCGGGCGGGGGAGTGCTTGCCGTGCCGATACTGGAGCGCGAGGGCTGTTCGGCGCGGGAGGCTCACGCAAGCTCGGTAGCGCTTATATTCGTGCTTAGTCTTGTAACAGCGCTGTTTTACGGGTTTTCGGGGAATCTCGATTTCGGAGCGGCTTGGAAATATATTCCGTGGGGAGCGGGCGGAGCGCTGGCGGGAGCATTCTTTCTCAAAAAAATAAAGGCGCGGTGGCTTCACAAACTTTTCGGCGCGGTGATAGTCGCAGCGGCGCTGAGGACGCTGTTCACATGACGGAGGCGATAGTCGGGTTTCTTACGGGAGTGCTTGCTTCAATGGGCTTGGGCGGCGGCTTCATACTGGTGGTGTGGCTGACGCTGTTCGCGGGCACGGAGCAGCGTATAGCTCAGGGGATAAACGTACTGTTTTTCCTGCCGATAGCGCTTATCGCCCTGATAATGCATCTTAAAAGCGGTCTGGTGAACAAGGCGCTCGTAAAAAAATGTATTTTCGGGGGAGTTGTTGGAGCGGTTCTGGGTACGATAGGCTCGCAGATAATCGCCAACGATATGCTCAGAAAGCTTTACGCGCTGTTTTTGCTGGCGTTCGGGTTAAGGGAGCTTTTCTCTAAAAGTCGGGAAAATGAGGACAATAACAGAAAGCGTGTGAGCGGGTCTGAAAATACTTGAAGTAACGAAGTGCGGCAAAAACCGACTGACGTTTTTTTAAAAAGACCAAAAAAGTATTTGAAATTTCATGAAAAATATGCTATAATATAAAATGAATATTTGTGCGGAAAAAATATCCGCGAAAAAGAAAAAAATGTAAGCTTTTTCGCATAAAACCTGTCCTTTTAGAAATAATATGAAGCAGAGGTAAGAAATAAGACCCTTATGGCGCAGTCTTGTTTCTGTCTTTCAAACATCTAAAAGGGGTTAATGTTATGAGCGAAGAGACCAAAAACGAAGCTCCGTTTACCGAGGAGCAAAATCAGCAGATTATTGATACGGGCATAATTGCAGCCTGCAATGCGCCGCACAATATCCACTGCCTGACTATCATTGGTCAGATAGAGGGGCATTATATCCTGCCGCCGCAGAACAAGACCACAAAGTATGAGCACATTATTCCCGCGTTGGTGGCTATCGAAGAGGACAGCACTATCGAGGGGCTGCTTATCGTACTGAACACTGTGGGCGGCGACGTTGAGGCGGGACTGGCTATATCGGAGCTTATCGCGGGAATGTCAAAGCCCACGGTGTCCATAGTTGTGGGCGGGGGGCATTCAATCGGGGTGCCGCTGGCGGTGAGCGCCCGCACGAGCTTTATCGTGCCCTCGGCGACAATGACGATACATCCCGTGCGCATGAACGGGATGGTGCTGGGTATACCGCAGACCCTTTCTTATTTTGAGAAAATGCAGGAGCGGATAACGAGGTTCGTTTCGGAAAACAGCAAAATGCCGCCGCAGCGCTTCAAGCAGCTGATGATGGAGCGCGACGAGCTTGTTATGGACGTCGGGTCGGTGCTGGATGGGGACGCGGCGGTGGAAGAGGGGCTTATCGACAGGCTGGGCGGTCTTTCTGACGCGGTGAAATGCCTGTACGAGCTTATTGACGAGGATAAGGCAAAGCTGCGCGAGCCGCCAAAAAAACGGTCGGGCAGACCTCCCAAGAAATCCTCGCAAAAAGTATCCGCGAAAAGCGCTCCGAAAAAATCTACGGCAAAGACCGCGGTCACAGCCGCTCCGAAAAAGCGCGGCAGAAAGCCCAAAACGGAAGTCGCAGCAGTTGTGCGCAGGGCGCAGTCAGACTCCGGATACAACAGCTCCGATTGGAGCGGGGAGCGTTAAAAAGATGATACACACGATTATAGGTCTTGAAGATATTTTCGGAGAGGGTTACGGCGTGTGCGCCAACGAGATTGTTACGGAATGTGTGGGGAACGGCTTAGCGGAGTATTCCGTGACGGAGGGCAAAAGGACTTTGAAAAGCTTTTTTTCCACAGATCCCAGAGATTATCTGAATAAATAGAGATATTAATCGTACGTTGGCGTATTAGTAAATTGACAGAAGACCGTATATTTGCGGAAAAGCGTACCCGCAGTATTATGCCGCCGCGTGAGATTTCAAAAAGTGCGCATTTGTCACAACGGCAAATGCGGCACAATTCTCGCTTGGCTTGCAGAGGAATACGACCTGCGGGAAGTTTGAAAAAACGTTTTTTTATATCGGCTTATATATGGATTGTTACATACGGGGGTAAATATGGATTACATAACGGTGATTATACAGGCGGTTGTCCAAGGGCTGACGGAGTTTCTTCCCGTTTCCAGTTCGGGACACCTTTCGGTGGTGCAGCATATTACGGGGGTTGACGGAGAAGCAGCTCTGATTTTGTCAATAGTGCTTCATCTCGGAACGTTGGCGGCGGTCTTCGCGGCGTTCTGGGGGACTATTTGGGGAATGATAAAGGAGTTTTTTCTGACGATAGGCGACATATTTACGGGTAAATTCTCATGGCGCGGTATGAACGGAACGCGGAGAATGATGTTTATGATAATAATAGCTACTTTTGTTCTTGTGCCGTTTATGCTGATAGAGGACTTTTTCACGGGAAAGCAGGGCGATGGAGATATAGTGTTTGAGGGTGTGGCGTTTCTGTTTACGGCACTGCTGTTGTTTCTCAGTGACAGGTGCTCGGACGGCGTTAAGACCGCGGAGGACATGACGATAAAAGACGCGCTTGCGGTAGGGCTGTTTCAGGTGGCGGCGCTGTTCCCGGGAGTTTCGCGCTCCGGCTCTACTACGGCGGGCGGGCTGTTTTGCGGCTTCGATAAGCAGACATCGGTCACATTCGCTTTTATACTCGGCATTCCCGCTATTCTGGGCGGCAGCGTGCTGGAGCTTGGCGAAGCGCTTCATTCCGAAATGGAGTTGGATTGGGCGGCGCTGGGAATTGGTTTCGTTATTTCGGCAATAGTGGGATTTATGGCGATAAAGTTGGTTTCATGGCTTCTGAAAAAAAACCGCTTCAAAATATTTGGCGTGTATACGCTGATAATCGGTCTGCTCTGTGTCGGCTTCGGGCTTTGGGAGCATATTTCGGGCGAGTCGCTGTTTTCGCTTATTAACGGGTAATACCAAACAGAAACGATTGGCGCGCGGTCAACGTACATATTAAGGGGAATTTTAAAATGGCAGAAAAGAAAAAAACAAGCAGCACGGGAAGATCTAAAAACTCCCGCTCAAAAAAGGCGGCGGAGCTGGAGGCTCAGCGCATACGCGAAGAAGCGCTTAAGCGCAGCATTACACGCAGGCGCATAGGCTCGGTGATACTGGCGGCTGTCGGCTTGGTGGTCGCGCTTATGGCGATTGTGCCCGGCGGAGAGGGCGAGGGTTGGCGGTATATCCATACGGCGGTGCTGGGGCTTTTTGGCATCGGCGCATACATAATCGGTCCGCTTATGGTGTATGCGGCGGTGATAATAGGGGCAAAAAAGCCCAAAAATGCGGTTGTCTTTACAATAGTGAAGATCACGCTGTTCCTTCTTATGGTGTGCGCGGCACAGGAGATATTCTGCGGCGGAAGCTATAACACCGATGAAAACAAGAATATTTTTGTTAATCTTTACAGCGGCGGCAGCGCATTCAGGGGCGGCGGAGTGTTTTCAATAATTCTCGGAGTTCCGCTGCTTCAGCTTGGGCAGTTCGGCGCGGCTGTCATAATAATTATTATTGCACTGGTATGTGTGTTTCTGATGACCAACTTAACTCTGGGGGAGCTTGGTGCGCTTATAGGCAGGCTGTTTCGCAGCGCGGGTGAGAAGGCTAAGGAAAATCGCCGCCGCCGCGCGGAGGAATCAGAGATGGTTCGCGAGGAATATGAGCGACTTGACCGCGAGGAACGTGAAAACAGGCAGTCTGCCGCGGCACAAAAGCGTATTCGTGCAGAGCTGGACGAGGAATACCGTAAGAAATCCAAATTAAACGGTCTTAAAAACGTGGTGGAAAATGTGGGCGAGGCGGAGGAGCTTCCCGAAGCCGCGCCCGAAGTTCCCGCAGCGGAACGCCCACGCGAGCCGAAAACGCTTCTGCCCAAAATCCCAGAAGCCGTTGACAATAAGGAGGTTTTGCGGGAGCAGGAGGAGGACGACCGCGATTATAGGGACGCTTTGAGAAAGTATATGGAAAAGCGTCACCCCATCATGAGGGAAGAACCAATGGAAGACCCCAACGCGGAAATAGCGCCCATTATAGACGCGCTGAACAAGTTTAACGAGGAACACCCCAATACTGCGCGGGTTTCGAGAATAATCGACGCTCCGCGTGAGCAGATCACCACCTCGGACGAGCCTTTGAACGAACGAGCGGACGAAACGGATATATCCGATTACGAGGAAGCGGAGCTGCCTTTTGATTTAGAGGATATTATTACCGAAAGCAGGAGGCAGAGCGAAACGCCCATGCCTCAGGCGCTAAAGCCAGCAGCTCCGATGCCTCCCTCCAAGCCCGCGTATGAGGGCAGGGAGCGGCAGATACAGCTCTCGGACGTATATACCTTGCCACCGATAAGCCTGCTTAATCCCGTCCAGAACAGAACTCCGCAGGCGGATATTGAGATTGAGCTTCAGAATAACGCCAAGAAGCTTGTGGAAACGCTTAAGAGCTTCGGGGTGAGCACGACTTATACGGGAGCGAGCCGCGGACCGTCGGTAACGCGCTACGAGCTTCAGCCGGCGCCCGGGGTAAAGATAAGCAAGATAACCAACCTCGCGGACGATATCGCGCTTAATCTTGCTTCAAGCGGCGTGAGAATAGCGCCTGTGCCGAACAAGGCGGCGGTGGGCGTGGAGATACCCAACGACCACCGCGATACGGTTTATTTCCGCGAGCTGGTGGAGTCCCCCGACTTTAAGCAGAGCTTCGACAAGAAGCTGGTAAGTGTGCTGGGTAAGGATATCAGCGGCAGCACCGTGACCTGCAACGTATCCAAAATGCCGCATTTGCTTATCGCGGGTACTACCGGTTCGGGAAAATCGGTGTGCGTGAACTCGATTATAATGAGTATTCTCATGAAGTCCACGCCGAGGGACGTGCGGCTGATAATGGTCGACCCGAAGCAGGTGGAATTTATGATGTACAACGGCATTCCGCACTTGCTCATTCCCGTGGTGACAGACCCGAAAAAGGCGGCGGGAGCGCTGGCGTGGTCGGTGACGGAGATGGAGAACCGCTACACGATGTTCTCGGAGAACAACGTGCGCAATATCGACGGATACAACGAGCTTGCCGAGCAGTCGGACGGCGAACTGCAGCATATGCCGCATATAGTTATATTTATAGACGAGCTTGCGGATTTGATGATGGCTTCCCCGAAGGACGTTGAGGACAGCATAGTGAGGCTTGCGCAGAAAGCGCGCGCGGCGGGAATGCACCTTGTGATAGCTACTCAGAAGCCCACCGTGCAGGTTGTCACGGGGCTTATCAAGGGTAATATTCCGAGTCGTATCGCGTTGATGGTGGCTTCGCAGATAGACAGCCGCGTTATACTGGACGCGAGCGGCGCGGAAAAGCTGCTGGGCAACGGCGATATGCTGTATATGCCGGTTGGCGTTCCCAAGCCGATAAGACTTCAGGGCTGCTATGTGTCGGACAACGAGGTGGAGCGCGTGGTCGAGTTTATCAAGCAGACGTTCTCGGCGGAATACGACGAGAACATTATCGCGGAGATAGAGCGCCAGACGGAAATAGTGACTTCAGGTGACAAGGGAACCGCTTCGGAGGAAGCCGAGGGCGACGAGGTGGACGAAAAGCTTGAGGACGCGATAGAATATGTGGTAACGGCAGGTCAGGCGAGCACCTCCGCGCTTCAGCGCAATCTGAAGCTTGGTTACGGCAGAGCAGCGCGGCTGATAGACACCATGGAGAAAATGGGCATTGTTGGCGCTTACGAGGGCGCAAAGCCCCGTCAGGTGCTTATGACAAGGCAGGAATGGTATGAGCGGAAAATGAATAATTGATTGCTGGAAAATTGCGCCCAATATGCATGGCTGACGCATTTGTGCGGTTATGAATTTGAAATGGTGTTTGCGACTGAATGTACATAAAAGGCTTTGTTATCGGTAATATTGTGTTTTATACGGGTTGTGAGTTTTAAAACCGAGGCTGGAAAACAGCCGTAAACCCGCATGGTTGACACAAATTCAGGTGATTTTGACTGCTGATTTCGGCAAGCTTGCCTTAAAAAAATCCGTAAAGCCGCACGGTTAAGCGAAATATGTGGGATTTAGGGCGGCTGTGGTTCAGCGCGGCGTAAAAAATGAGGATAAAAGTGCCAAAAGCAGATGTAAACAAAATGCCTGTGATATACAGATAAACGGCATTTTCAATCGGGAGAAAAAATATGAGTTTTTTGCCTATTTCAAAAGAGGATATGCGCGGACGCGGAATAGATCAGCTTGATTTTATCTGCGTTACTGGTGACGCATATGTGGATCACCCCACTTTCGGGATAGCCATAATCTCGCGCATGATAGAGGCTGCGGGCTTTAGTGTGGGCATAATCGCCCAGCCCGTATGCGACGCGGATTTTATGAAGCTGGGCGAGCCGAAAAAGTGCTTTATGGTAACGGGCGGGAATATCGACAGCATGGTGTCGAACTATACGGTCGCGCTGAAAAAGCGCAACGACGACGCCTATTCCCCCGGCGGGCGCGGCGGCAGACGCCCCGACAGAGCCGTGACGGTGTATTGCAGGGCGCTTAAGAGGCTGTTTCCCGGCAAGGAGATATCGATCGGAGGACTGGAGGCTTCTTTGAGGCGGTTCGCGCATTATGATTACTGGAGCGACAGCGTTATGCCGTCGGTACTTGTGGACAGCGGCGCGGATTATCTTATGTACGGAATGGGCGAGGTCACGCTTACGCAGATGCTGAACGGCTTCAAGGCGGGTCTTCGGCTGACCGATATGCACGATCTGCGCGGGATATGTTATCTCACAGAGCCTAAAAACACCCCCATAGGCGCGGTGCAGTGCGATTCCTATGAGATAGTAAGGGATAATAAGAAAGCCTATGCTAAATCATGCAGAAAACAGTACGACGAGCAGGACGAGGTGTACGGTCGCACCGTTGTGCAGCGTCACGGGGATATGATGCTGGTGCAGAATCCCCCGCAGCGCTCGGTGACCCAAGAAGAGTTTGATTATACCTACGAGCTGCCATATATGAGAGCTTATCACCCTGTTTATGAAGCGGAAGGAGGAGTTCCCGCGATAAAAGAGGTGGAGTTCTCGATAACCCATAACCGCGGCTGTTTCGGGTTCTGCAATTTCTGCTCGATAGCGCTTCATCAGGGCAGGCGAGTGCAGACGCGCAGCGAGGATTCGGTGTACAACGAGGCGGTAATGCTGTCTGAAAAGCCGAATTTTAAGGGATATATCCACGATGTAGGCGGACCTACCGCGAACTTCCGCCACACTTCCTGTGAAAAGCAGGAGCAGTCGGGCTTGTGCAGGGGGCGGAAGTGTCTCGCGCCTGCTCCCTGCAAAAACATAAATGCCGACCACAGCGATTATATTAAGCTTTTGCGTCGGCTTAGGTCGATAAAGCGGGTAAAAAAGGTGTTTATCCGCTCGGGTATACGGTTTGACTATATGCTGCTGGACAAGAGCGGCGCGTTTCTGGACGAGCTTGTGGAACACCATGTCAGCGGGCAGCTCAAGGTAGCCCCTGAGCATGCCAGCAACAAGGTGCTGGACTACATGGGAAAGCCTCACATAGAGGTTTATGAGGAGTTTGAAAGGCGCTTTTACGCTTCCACGAAAAAGTGCGGCAAGGAGCAGTATCTCGTGCCGTATCTGATGTCTTCGCACCCCGGCTGCACGCTTAAGGAGGCTGTGGAGCTTGCGGTGTTCCTTAAAAAGCACAATATCCGCCCCGAGCAGGTGCAGGATTTTTACCCCACGCCGGGGACTATTTCCACGGCAATGTTCTGGACAGGGCTGAATCCTTATACTATGGAGTCGGTATATGTTCCGCGAACGGCGGAGGAAAAGGCTATGCAGCGCGCTCTGCTGCAATATTTTCTGCCTAAAAATAAGCCGATGGTCGAAAAAGCTCTTATTAAGGCTAACCGGCGCGACCTGATAGGCTTTGGCAGGGATTGTCTTATAACTCCGACGGAACGAGGAAATCCCGACGGACGGGACGGGCGCAAAACATCCGTCAAAAAAGTAAACAATGTGAACAACCGCGCCGAACGTGCGGGGGAAGGGAAAAGACAAAATGGGAAGAAACCAGTATCAAAGAGGCAAGGACGAGCGCATAAGCCCTAAAGCTGCGCTGACGACCGTGCTTATAGCCATCGCGGCGGTGTTTATGACCTTTGTGCTTATTAACGACAACGTTCTGCATCTGGAGGGATTTCCCACCACCAAGGACGTTCTGAAAGCGCTTGGGTTTGGTGAGCAGCCCAATGTTCAGACGGTTGAGGGAGAGATATCGGTGTACTTTGTGGACGTGGGGCAGGGTGACTGCGAGCTTATCGTCACGCCCGACTACACCGTGATGATAGACTGCGGCGAGCGGGACAAACATGATGATGTGCTGCGTTATCTCGGCTATCTGGGAATAGAAAAGCTGGATTACATTATCGCCACGCACCCTCACTCCGACCATATAGGCGGCATGGCGGACATTCTGCGAGAAATACCTGTAAAGCGGCTGTTAATGCCGTATATTCCTGACGATATGCTTCCCGATACGGCTTGCTACAATAAAATGCTGGAGGAAATAGCTGACAATAATGTTGTGGGATCATACGCGAACGCAGGAGAACAGATATATCTGGGCGCTGGTACATATTTGGAGATTCTCGCTCCTGTAAGCGATGATTATGATAATCTTAACGATTATTCGATAGCCGCGCGGCTTGTGCACGGGGAAAATTCGTTCCTTTTCACCGGAGATATTGAGAAGTCTGCGGAGTTGGATATATTGGAAACAGGCGCTTTTAAGGAAACGGACGTTCTCAAGGCGGCTCACCACGGAAGCAGCAGTTCAAGCTGTGAGGACTTCCTTAATGCTGTTAAGCCGAAATACGCTGTGATATGCGCGGCGGAGGGCAACTCCTACGGACACCCGCACCGCGAGACGCTGAAAAGCCTTGAAAAGATAGACTGCGAGGTGATTATGACTATGGAGGAGGGCAGCATACAGTTTGTGAGCGACGGGGAAACGCTTAAGATATACAGCGCTGAGAGAGGCTGCCTGACCGAAAGCGAGGCTGCTTGATGATAATAATTGACAGGATAGAGGGCGGTTTTGCCGTGGCGGAGCTTGAGGACGGCTCTCACGAAGATATCCCGCTTGGCGAGCTTCCTGATGGGACGCGCGAGGGCAGCGTGCTGAGAAAGACGGAGCGTGGCTGGGAGCTTGACACCGATGAGGAGCGCAGCCGGCGCGAAAGGGCGGCGGAGCTTACGAGAAAGTTGTTCGGCAGAAGATAAAAAATCCCCCCGCATGTTTTTTGTGGGGGATATGTTTGCAAAAAATACTGCAACGTAATGTTAAATCAGGAAATTTTTTATGCTTTTTTGCGGATAACACGGAGTGAGGCGTAAAGCTGATTGCACAGAGATATAGGCAACAAGCCGCTTCGGTAGGTAAAGTGTATTGTTAAAATGCACAAAAATTTCTTCCGAAAATCATACGATATGATTAAAACAACGTTTTTTCGGCTTTGCTATTGTAGTGTCGAAAAAAAAGGTGTATAATACAAGATGCAAAAAAATATGGTACGTGGTTTATAAGGCGTTGTGCGTAACTGGGTGATGTACCTCTAAAGGCATTGTGCGGAGAAAGTGAGGGCTGGCTGCCTCCACATCTCAGTCGGGGTGCCGCCCCGATACCCCGCCAAATGGACGCGTCCCTTTGGAATCCTAATTCCGCGATTCGCACGGAGATTCAAGATTTACACAATAATTATAAACCAAAACCACATGAGAATTGTGGAGCTGAGGAACTGAAAGTAAGGATAAACTGACCGCCCACTAAGGAATTTTCCGCAAGCTGCTTTGAAAGCGAAATGAAGCGCGGCGGAACGGAGCTTTCTAAAGAGAGGCTAACGTAGTTTTCGGCAAATCCGAAATCGCAGTGGTGCGGAAAATTCAAATAAAAATAAGGAGAAAAAAGTGAAGAGAGAAGATTTAAGGAACATTGCGATAATCGCTCACGTTGACCACGGAAAGACTACTCTGGTAGACGAAATGCTGAAGCAGGGCGGAGCGTTCCGCGAAAATCAAGTCGTGAACGACAGGGTAATGGACAGCAACGATCTGGAGAGGGAACGCGGAATTACTATTCTCGCAAAAAATACCGCCTGTATGTACGACGGCGTGAAGATAAATATTGTGGATACCCCCGGTCACGCGGATTTTTCCGGCGAAGTGGAGCGTATACTTAAAATGGTGAACGGCGTTCTGCTGCTGGTGGATTCTTTCGAGGGGACTATGCCGCAGACAAGGTTTGTTTTGCAGAAAGCTCTGGAGCTTGGGCATAAGGTAATTGTGGTGGTGAACAAGACCGATCGCCCCGACGCGCGCAATAAAGAAGTTGTCGACGAGGTTCTTGAGCTGCTGCTCGATTTGGATGCTACTGAGGAGCAGATAGACAGCCCTGTTGTGTTCTGCTCAGGCAGACTGGGTCTGTCATCATATAATCCCGATGATATGGGCAAGGATTTCAAGCCGCTGTTCGACAAGATAATTGAGCATATCGACCCGCCCGATGGCGACACGGAGGGCGAGCTTCAGGTGCTGGTGTCCTCGATAGACTACAACGAGTATGTGGGCAGAATAGCGATAGGGCGCATTGAGCGCGGCAGCATGCGGGTAAATCAGGAGGTAATGGTATGCGATTACCTTGGCAGGCATGAGCCGTACAAGGCAAAGGTCGTGTCGCTTTACCAATTTGAGGGACTTAACCGCGTGCCCGTAGAAACGGCGGGCATGGGGGATATCGTGTGCTTTTCCGGCATAGAGGGTATCACCATCGGGCAGACCATTACTTCCGTGAGTGCTCCCGAGCCGCTGCCGTTTGTGAAGATATCTGAGCCGACGGTGGAAATGACGTTCTCGGTGAACACAAGTCCGTTTGCCGGGCGCGAGGGAAAATTCGTGACCTCGCGCCAGATACGCGAGAGGCTCATGAGGGAAACGTTGAAGGACGTTTCACTGAGAGTCACCGACAGTGATGCGCTGGACGCGTATAACGTGGCGGGACGCGGCGAAATGCACCTTTCAATACTTATCGAAACCATGCGCCGTGAGGGCTATGAGTTATCTGTGAGCACTCCCCGCGTATTGATGAAAGAGATAGACGGCGTAAGCTGTGAGCCTGTGGAGCGGTTGGTGATAGACGTTCCCGAATCCGCGGTAGGCGCGGTAATGGAGAAGATGGGTCAGCGAAAGGGCGAAATGACCGCCATGCACCCTGTGGGCAGCCGCACAAGGCTGGAATTTCTCATTCCGTCGCGCGGACTTTTTGGTTACAGAAGCGAATTTATGACCGACACCAAGGGCGAGGGTATCATGAACTCGGTGTTTGACAGCTACAAGCCCTATTTCGGGGATATACCGAGAAGAACGGTAGGTTCGCTTGTCGCTTGGGAAACGGGCACAGCGGTGACATACGGGCTGTTCAACGCGCAGGAGCGCGGAACGCTGTTTATCGACGCGGGCACGCCTGTTTACGAGGGAATGATAGTGGGTGTATCGCCTAAGGCGGGGGATATCGTGGTGAATGTATGCAAGAAGAAGCATCTCACCAATACCCGCGCCAGCGGCTCGGACGACGCTCTCCATCTTATCCCGTACAAGAGAATGAGCCTTGAGGAGAGCCTTGAGTTTATTCAGGACGACGAGCTTGTGGAGGTAACGCCGAAAAATATCCGCATTAGAAAGGTTATTCTGGAGCGCGACCTGAGGTTAAAGGCGGAAGCCAAGCAGAAGAATAACTGATAAATAACGGCGGTATGTAGAAAGTATTCGACATAATGCAGTTGTATCAGAATTTCAAAAAGCAGCGAATTTACCGAACGGCAGATTCTGCGTGTTTTCCGTCAGGCATGCGAAGTGAAACGGAGTATGCATAGCGGAAATTTTGAAGTTTTTTAATTAAGAAGGCTTTGCGATGGTTAAGGATATGACCAAAGGGGCGGTCGCCCCGATATTGCTCAAATTTTCGCTTCCGCTGCTTGTAAGCGTTGTTTTTCAGCAGCTTTACAGCATTGCGGACAGCGTGATAGCGGGCAATTTTATCAACAAGGACGCGCTTGCGGCGATAGGCGCGAGCTATCCCATAACGATGATATTTCTGGCTTTCGGAACGGGAATGAATGTTGGCTGCTCGGTGGTCATCTCGATGCTGTTCGGCGCGAAAGACCACAAGAACATGAAAACCTCCGTGTTCACCTCGATAATCTCAAGCGTTACTCTGGGATTTGTAATGACGGCGGCGGGGTATCTGACAAGCGGAATGTTTTTAAGGCTGCTGAACACGGACGAGCAGATATTTGCGGACGCGCAGGGATATCTGAACGTGTATGTTTTCGGGCTGGTGTTCATGTTTTTGTACAATATCTGCAACGGCATTTTCGCCGCGCTGGGCGACAGCAACACGCCGCTGATATTTCTGATAATATCCTCGGTCAGCAATGTGCTGGCGGACCTGCTGTTCGTAGCAGTATTTAAAATGGGTGTGCTGGGCACGGCGTGGGCGACGTTCATTTGTCAGGCGGTATGCTCGGTGCTGGCGTTCGCGGTGCTTATGCGGAGGATATCCAAGATAAAAAGCGAGAAATTCGCGTTTTTCAGGTGGAGCATGCTGGGGAAGATAGCGCAGTTTTCCGTTCCAAGCATACTTCAGCAAAGCTTTGTTTCGGTGGGAAACCTGTTTATACAGGGGCTTGTGAACGATTGCGGACTGGATGTTACGGCAGGTTATGCCTCGGCGATAAAACTGAACACCTTTGCGGTGACCTGTTTCAGCACCGTCGGAAATGCCGCTTCAAGCTTTACGGCGCAGAACACGGGCGCGGGTGAACACAAGCGGGTGCGCAGGGGAATGCGGATATCGTCGGTTTTCGCGCTTGGGCTTGCGCTGGCGGCGCTGATATGCTATGTGGTATTTGCCGATAAGCTGATATATATTTTCATGGACAGCTCGGATATGGACAACGCTGCGGCAGCGGAGGCGGGAGCGCTGTTTCTGCGCATAGTGTCGCCGTTTTTCCCCGCTGTCGCGTTCAAGCTGACCTTAGACGGCATTCTCCGCGGAGCGGGAATGTTAAAGTCGTTTATGATATCCACGTTCAGCGATCTGATACTGCGCGTGGGGTTTGCGTTTATATTGCAGCCGCGGCTCGGTGCGCAGGGAATATGGCTGAGTTGGCCTGTTGGGTGGATAATCGGTATGGCTATTTCGGCGGGATTTTATGTGGTATATTCGCGCAGAACGGCTGAAAAAATGCGGAATTGATGGGCATTCAAGAGTCAAGGTTCGGAGCCGCGCAAAAATTAAGCAGTAAAAGGAACTGAAAGCATAGATAAATCGAACGCCCACGCATGAATTTCCCGCAATCCGATTTGAAAGCGCAGCCCGCAAAGCGGGCGGAGCTTTCAAATTGAGGATAGCGTAATCCGCCGCTTGCGGCGGATGGAGCGGTGCGGGAAATTCGCATTTAAATAATATGCTTCAGATCAACCCTAAAGCGGGCGGAGCTTTCAAATCGGGGATAGCGTAATCCGCCGCTCGCGGCGGATGGAGCGGTGCGGGAAATTCGCATTTAAATAATATGCTTCAGATCAACCCTAAAGCGGGCGGAGCTTTCAAATCGGGGATAGCGTAATCCGCCGCTCGCGGCGGATGGAGCGGTGCGGGAAATTCGCATTTAAATAATACGCTTCATGTGAACCTATACAAAAACAAATCGGGAGCAGCAATGACTGAGATAACAATAACCAGAAATGACGCGGGACAGCGCGCCGACAGATTTTTAGCAAAGGCGTATCCCAATCTTACGCCGCCGCTTGTATGCAAGCTGATGAGGAAAAAGCGCATAAAGCTTAACGGGGCTAAAGCAGAGCCTAACGTCAAGCTTAAAGAAGGGGATATACTGCGGTTTTATCTGAGTGAGGAGCTTCTGTCAAACGAGGCGGCAAAGCGCGCAAACGATTTTCGGGAGGTTTCGCCGAATATCGCGGCTGTATACGAGGACGAAAATATATTGTTGGTAAACAAGCCCGTAGGAATGCCTGTTCATGAGGATAACGACAACACCGCGGATACGCTGATAAACCGAATATTGTGCTATTTGTGGAAAAAAGGAGAGTACGACCCCGACAGCGAGCGGAGCTTCACGCCCGCGCTCTGCAACAGGATAGACCGCAACACTTGCGGGATAGTTATAGCGGCTAAAAATGCAGAGAGCCTGCGGGTGCTCAATCAGAAGCTGCGCGACAGGGAGCTTGCGAAGCTGTATCTGTGCGCGGTAAGCGGCGTTCCCGAGCCGCGCTGTGCGACGCTTACAGCTTACCTGCGAAAGCTGTCGGAGGAAAACCGCGTGGTGATATCCGACAAGAAAACTCCCGATAATCTCACTATAAAAACAAAATACAGTGTGTTGGAAACGCGCGGTGAGCCGCCCGTAAGCCTTGTGGAGGTCGACTTGCTGACGGGGCGCACGCATCAGATACGCGCTCATTTTGCGCATATCGGTCATCCTCTTCTCGGCGACGGCAAATACGGCAACAATCGGCTTAACAAGCTTCTTGGGTTCAGGTATCAGGCTTTGTGCTCGTATAAGTTGGTATTCAGGTTCACAACCGACGCGGGTTGTTTGGAATATCTTAACGGAAAAGAATTTTCGGTCGGAAATACGGATAGCATATGGTTTGTGGAGAGGTTTCATGAGCTTTGACCGTCAGTCCGCGGAAAATTTCCGCCTGCAATGAAATCAAGCGTTCAAGGTCGCAGATAAAAGCGCTGCCGCATTCCGTCAGGCTTTTGAAAAAATTTATATAAGCGGATTTTGTGGTCTGACTTAATGTAATGAGTGTAAGACTCTTATTTCACGTCTTTATCTTGTGGCTCAGATAACTTTTTTGTATATATAAAGTGTCCGATAAAAACGAAAATTGGTAAAAATGCACAAAAGTTGACTTGAAGATTTTACTAAGTTTATTGTTATTTTTTTGGCAAAGACCTTGATAAAAAGGATAAATTTTAGTATAATATAAAAGATAGATGATATCATGCGTGTCGGTTCTACGATATGCATAAAATATTTAACATTCAGGAGGATGATTCCAATGGCAGTTAAAGTTGCGATCAATGGCTTTGGCAGAATCGGACGCCTTGCGTTCAGACAGATGTTCGGCGCAGAAGGGTATGAGGTAGTTGCTATAAACGACCTTACAAAGCCCTCGATGCTGGCTCACCTTTTAAAGTATGATACCGCTCAGGGCGGTTACTGCGGCAAAATCGGCGAGGGTGTACACACCGTTAACGCTAACGATGACGACAATACCATCACCGTTGACGGCAAGACCCTTAAGATCTACGCTGAGAAGGATGCTAAGGATTGTCCTTGGGGCAGCCTGGGCGTAGACGTTGTTCTCGAGTGCACCGGTTTCTACTGCTCTAAGGAGAAGAGCATGGCTCACATCAACGCGGGCGCTAAGAAGGTAGTTATCTCTGCTCCTGCGGGTAACGACCTTAAGACCATCGTTTTCTCCGTAAACGAGAAGACGCTGACCGCCGATGACCAGATCATTTCCGCTGCTTCCTGCACCACCAACTGTCTGGCTCCCATGGCTAAGGCTCTTAACGATTACGCTCCCATTCAGTCTGGTATCATGAGCACTATCCATGCTTACACAGGTGACCAGATGATTCTTGACGGTCCTCACAGAAAGGGCGACCTCAGACGTGCGAGAGCGGGCGCTGCTAACATCGTTCCTAACTCCACAGGCGCAGCTAAGGCTATCGGTCTGGTTATCCCCGAGCTGAACGGCAAACTCATCGGTTCCGCACAGCGCGTTCCTGTTCCCACCGGCTCCACCACTATCCTTACCGCTGTTGTTAAGGGCAATGTTACAAAGGATGGTATCAACGCGGCGATGAAGGCTGCTGCTTCCGAGTCCTTCGGCTATAACGAGGATCAGATCGTATCCTCTGACGTTATCGGCATGAGATACGGCTCTCTGTTTGATGCTACTCAGACAATGGTAGCTCAGATTGCTGATGATCTCTATGAGGTTCAGGTAGTTTCTTGGTATGATAACGAGAATTCCTACACTTCTCAGATGGTAAGAACTATCAAGTACTTTGCTGAGCTTAAGTAAAAGAGTTTGTTAATTTGACAGGCTCCCCCCGAATATTCGGGGGGAGCTTTCAGCTTGTAGAAAAAGTTATTGCAGCGCAATGCTGACGCAGGAAATTTTTCGCGAGAGCCTGAGTACGCAACACACGGCGAAGCGGAGTGTTGCGTACTCGGACGGGTCGCGGAAAATTTCAAATTTAAATAATTCAGCTTAGATCAACACTTTATAAACAAGCTGATAGCTTCCCTCTGAATATTCAGGGGGGAGCTTTTTTATACAAGTGCTGATATAAGATTTGTTTAACGGGTATTCGGAAATTTTTAAGTATATTTTAAGCTTCTTTAAGTATGATTATGCCCAAAAGATGATAATAACCTAAAGAGCCTTTAAAACCGCAGATACATGCTTTTTCGTCATTTGCGCTCACAATTCTCCATTGACTTTTACCGAGATTTTTGGTATAATTGATTAAGAGATTTTTAAAAGATAAAAGGAGGTACTTCATGCCTTTGTCAAATGAACCGGACAAGCTGTCCCCGCCTGCTCCGACGGACGAGCCGCCTACGGAGGATACACTGTGTGATATTGCTGCCCCTCCCGACGAGCCTTGTTCAATTCCCGAAATCGAAACGATGACAACCGAGCAGTTTGAGCAGCAGGCTGCCGCAGCCGAACGCACCCGCGCGGAAATTGAGCAGCGTGACAGGGAGTTCCTTGCGGCGTTGGATCAAGTGCTGGAAAAACAGAAGATACGCGATGTGCAGCCTCGAACCCCGCCCCCGCCTCCGCGGCGGAATATAGCGGTTGGATTGGTAAAAAAGGGCGTGGGAATGATTTCGCTGGCTCTTATACTGATCTTTATGGGCGTTGTGATGCTGGTGTGCCTTTTCTCACGTTCACCGGACTATCTGCTGCCGTTGAAGCTGTCTCCGTTAGCTGCTGTGCTAATCGGGCTGGAGCTTCTTGTGGGCTATCTCACCTCAGGAAAGCATTTTCGCATGCATATCCCCAGCATAGCTATATCGGCTTTGCTGGTGGTGGGCTGCTGTATAATGGCAGCTGCACTGAACAAATCATACAGCGACACCAAGACCGAATACAATAACCGCTCCGTTGCCGCGGAAATATACGACAGCAGCTACAAAGAGCTGAGATATGTGTCGGATATTTCGGTGCTTAAGGTCGAGGTAGATCTCAATCCCGACGGCGTGGGAAGTGAAAAGGGCATGGAGGCTCTTTCCGCGGACGATACCGTAAATATTTTTATTGAGCTTGGCGGGAGCTTTGACAGTCCCGCGGGCTTTGCGGCAGAGTGTAAGAAGATTATTGACAGTTATAAGATTCTGGGCATACCTGTTACAAATTTTACCTTTATAAATGAAGGACGGCTGCACTCGTTTAAACTTGAGGCGGAGGGAAAATTTATTCAGGATTACTCCGAAAGTAAGCTTATGGAGCTGGTAAGCTATATTTATATTGAAAATTATGATTATATTCACGATCTGGAGGACTTCACTGAGCCTGCGGAGGAATCGGCGGATAATGCGGCTTAGAGTAAATGGATTTTAAAAATGCCTTGGCGGTTTTGAATGAGATAAAATGATATAAATACAAACTTTTACGGAAAGGATAAAAATGCTGACAAACGATAAGAAAGTGACTATATATAGTTGCATAAAAAGCCAGTTTCCCGACCCAGGTCTGTATCGCACAAGCAGAGTCGCGGAATGGCTGGAAACCAACGGATATACTATGGAGAGTCTGGGCTACGCTTCATTCAGAGAATTTGCAAAGGATTTTACAGAAATGTTTACTTTTCAGAATGATAACAATGATGTATTTATTAAAACCAATAACTGGGAACCGGGTGAAAGCGCCGTCCGCGCGGAGCGTGCCGATTCTCACCCTGCCGACGGTTTTTTTGGCACGAAAAATATAGTGCTGAACGACGATATTATCGAGATGTCGCAGCAGTCGCTCTATGCGCTGACAAAGGTACTCGGAAACGATCTCACGGTGCAGGCGATGAAGCAGCAGATTTATCTGAGCTTCAATGAGGCAAAGGAAACCGGAAGATTACAGTTTCTGTCGGATAAGTATATTTTTCCCATAGATTACTGCGCGGACGGCTATCTTGTAAACGGAAATATAACCAAAAATATAAGCCCGTTGGGTAGAAGCCTTTATTTTTCCTTTGAGAAAACGGGAATTTTCCGCGGTGACGGAGCACCAGAGTTTAAGCACCACCAGCCCGCCGTTCCGGAGATTTCCCGCGGGGACAAGGAAAAAATTTACAAGCTGCTTGCGGAGCATTTCCCGCTGAATATGCCCATTCACATGGCTACCGTCAGCAAGCTGCTTACGGACCATGGCGTTGACCGCGCTCGTTACGGCTTTAACAAAATGAAGGAAATGCTGGCGAGCCTTGACTTTCTGGAGCTTGAAGACGTGGTTCTGGGAGGAGTTCCGCAAATTAAGGTTACCATGCGCAGTGCGCCCGAGTATGCCTTTGCTCAGCAGTCATCTTCCGAAATTGAAACCCGCGGCACTCACTTCGCCGCTTCACCTTATGCGTCAGTAAAGCCTATATACCGTGCCGAGGAAATTCCGGAGGAATCTTTGGATTGCTTCTGCAATCTTCCCGTAAAGCCGCTCGCGATAATTCAAAGCTATATTATGAAAAAGGGTATTGAGGCGGAAACAGACGATATCCGCCGCGCACTTACAGAGGACTTTGAAACGGCGCGGGAAGTCGGAAAGATACGCCAATACGACAGCAAGATAGTTTTTCCGTGCCGCTATCTCAAAGATGACGGCTCGGCGGTGGAGATAACGCTTAAGCCCAGCGCATATGAGGGAAAACGGTGGTTTTTATACTATGTGGATACCACTGTGCGTGAGCGCGGGAGTCTTCATATAAGTCCTGGAAAACAGCTGGAAAGCTTTGCTTTTCTGGGCAGCTGGTCGGGATTTCTGTCGGAGCTTGCCGAAAAGGCAGTCGCGGAGGAATGGGATTTTCGTGACAGCCGCCGAAGGAGCTACCATATTCTTATACAGTATATTAAATACACCTTTGCTCGGCTAAGGCAGGAAAACAAGGTGTGCGTTTCGGAGGACAATCAGTTTGCCGCTTTCAATACGGGACTGGTGGATAAGCACTACGACGACATCTATGCGTGCTTTGGTCCGAATGACCCAAGAAGCGATACCCGCTGGAAATTTACAGGCTTCTGCACAGCTGCATCGAGAGGTCTGGGTAAAATGCTTGTGAATTATTTCAATCCGCTTCCCATGCCGCCGCGCTATTTCACTAAAAGCGAGGATCTGTTCTTTGATCTTGACAAGCGCCTCCACACAGATTTTGACCATATAATCATCGACAACATACGCCGTCTGCCGCTGCATTTCCTTGAGGACCAGTTTTCCGACTGCCCCGAGGCAAAGGATATCTGTGCGGAAATATACGAAACAGCGGATAAATACCGCCGTGCAGCACTCTACGACGAGCTTAAGGAGATAATCTCCGACAACAGCAGGCTGTTTATACGTATTCAGAATCGAATAAAGGATTCCATAGAGCTTGCGAGAAAGCGTGTGCGCTGGAATTATAAAACCGCTATCCCATCGTATTTTCCCAAGCGGGATTCCATGTCTCTCATGCTGCCGCTTTGCCTTACAGAAGAGGAAACGCCTGATGTGGCGCTGGTGGTGGAGCTTACTCAATCCGGCAACTATCAGGGACAGACAATCCTTACCATACCTCAGGCGTATATCGATGCCCGTCTGATGTGCCGAATTACAGGTGACTGGCTCAATCCGTCACAGATTTCGCTCAGCGCAGACGACCCCGAGGAGCAGGATTTCGCTTCCGCAGACGAGGAGATGGCGGATAATTATTAGAGCCTGTCAGGTAAATCACTGTGTGCCGATTTGATGCGGATTTTTTGGGATGATGTGCCATTGAGATCTCTTCTTGAATTTTAATTTTTCTCGGTTGATTTTGCTTTTCGTTTCCCCGAATGGTTCAGCCACGGTAACGGTAAGACACTAAAACAATTAAATAAACATCGAACTAAAATTAAAGACAATAATATAAAAGACAAATCTGCAAAATAAAAAGAAATGCTGCCGTAAAAGTTCTTTTTTACGTTTGTAACAAATTTTTTGAAATAAAATGAATATTTACCTTTTTAACCGCACACAATATGACTGCGGAAAAAACCGCGTAAAAAAAGTGATATAAAGTCACAGGAGGAACAAAAAATGTCTAATCAGAATAATCAGAATAACCAGCAGAACAAGCAGAATCAGCAGAACCAGCAGAACAAGCAGAACAAGCAGGATCAGAACAGCTCTAACAGCCAGAACAATCGCTAAGGCGCGGGCGGGTTTCTCCCGCCCGTACATATTAGGGGTAAGAGAGGCGCTTATGCCGTTTCTCTTACCTTTTTGTTAATACGCACTTCAACTGTAATATCTTTATCAGCCTGTTTAAAGAAAAATTTGTGAAAAATTTATGATTCCCCTTGCATTTATTTAAAAAAAGTTGTATAATAGCAGTAATAGGAAAAAAATATCCATATGGAGGTATAATATGTCGGTAAATCTTCAAAAGGGTCAGAAAGTAGACCTTACCAAGGATAATTCGTCTTTGAGAACGCTGGTTGTTGGTCTTGGCTGGGACGAAGCTCCCCGCGGCTTCTCGCTGTTCCAGAAGCGGGAGGATATTGACTGCGACGCGTCGGCAATACTTATAAATGCTAACACTGATAAGCTTATGGGCGCGGTCGATGTGGTGTACTTCGGAAATCTTACCCATCGGAGCGGCGCGGTGCGTCACTGCGGCGATAACCTCACCGGTGCCGGCGACGGTGACGACGAGCAGATAATTGTCGAGCTTACAAAGGTACCTGCGGATTTCTCAAAAATTGTTTTTGTGGTGAATATTTATCAGGCAATGCAGCGCAAGCAGCACTTCGGTATGATAAAAAACGCGTTTATACGCATTGTTGATGCGGATACGGGTGCGGAGCTGTGCAAATACAATCTTTCTGAAAACTACGATGGAAAGACTGCTATGATTTTCGGCGAGGTGTACCGCTTCAAGGGCGAATGGAAATTCGGCGCAATAGGCGAGCCTACCAACGACAACAGCATTGGTGAGCTTGCTCAGAGATATCAGTAAAAGCTTTATAGGAGGATATTTTTATGACCAAGAAGATTGTTATTATTTCAGGTATAATTGCGCTGGCGGCTGTTGCCGCAGCGGGCGTGGCATATTTCCTGATGAACAAGACCAATCTTATCACGGACTGTGATGATTGGCTCGACGACGAGGAAATCTGACGAAACCTAACGGGAATACCGATTCCGCCCCTTTGTCGGGGGCGGAAATATTTTGTAAAACGGAGCGTAAGATTATGGCAAAGGAAGCTAAAACAAACGCTATGCGTATGCTTGACCGGCTTAAGATAGATTATGACGTTCACAGCTACGAGTGCGAGGAATTTATTGATGGGGTGCATATCGCCGATATGCTGGGGCAGAGTTGTGACAGATCATTCAAGACACTTGTGACCGTAGGGAAGAGCGGGAATTACTATGTTTTTGCGCTGCCGGTGGACAGGGAGCTTGATATGAAAAAATGCGCGAGGACGGTGGGGGAGAAATCACTGGAAATGCTTCATGTCAAGGATATAAATTCGGTCACTGGCTATATAAGAGGAGGCTGCACGCCCATAGGAATGAAAAAGCAGTACCGTACGGTGATACACCTTACCGCGCGGGATTTTGACAAGATTATTATTAGCGGGGGACGGCTGGGCTTGCAGCTTGAGCTTGATCCCGTCGATTTGGCGAGAGCATGCGGGGGAGAATTTGCGGATATCGCGGAGGATCTGTAAACATGAATAATTTGTTTTAAATTGTAAAAATGCATATTGACAAAATGTATTGATATTTGGTATCAGCAGCGTATGCTATCGTTGATGAGTATGACATTTAGTCATAAATTATAATCACAAATATTTCTGCGGGCAGATACGATGAGGATATTGCAAAGGTTATAGCCGCCGTATACGGGTGACTTTTCTCCGCAAATTGCAGCTCTGAAAATTTTTCGGATACGTCGGCAAAAATCTGAAAAAATCATACATAGTAATATTTATTTTTTGTATAATATACGAAAAACCTCTTGTACAAATGTGAAAAATGTGCTATACTAAAGATTAGATATTCGGAAGAGAGAGGTAAGAATCAATCTTACATCTTAATTTCTTGCTTCCAATAAGGGGATTTTTTATGGATATGAGGAGAGGCCGCGCTGTGGGCAGCATTAAGATATCTGTTGAGGTTCTTGTTAAAATAGCCGAAACCGCGGCGGCGGAAATCGAGGGAGTGGCTCTGGATGGTCAGAGGCTTGCCACTATCGGCGCAAAGTCGGGATTTCTCGGCGCAGTAAGGGTGCGCCTTTCGGGCGAAACCGCTTCGCTGAGAATAGAGATAGTGGTTCTGGAGGGCTTTAATGCGGTAGCGGTTTCTGAGAGCGTTCAGAAGAGCGTTAAATCCGCCATACAGAACATGACAGGCTACACCGTTACCAAGGTGGATGTAGTGGTTGCAGGTATCAGATTAAAAGAAAAAGAGGATTGACAGCGTACGGGCAGTGACGGCGAGCGGCGGATACGCCGTATCCCGCATTGCTGTCGGACGCGGAGGACATAGAATATGGAAGAAAGGCTTTCAAGACCGGAAGTGCGTGAGGGAGCGTTTTTGATCTTGTTTCAGACACTGTTCGGGGCAACCCCGGAGGAAATAGAGGAGAATAACGCCGAGGGCTTCGATATGCGCAAAAACGAGGAAACGGACGTGATAGTGCGCGGAGTGACGGAACACGACAAGGAGCTGACGGAGATAATCGCAAAATACTCCAAAACACGTTCGGTGGCGCGTATCGCCAAGGTGAATATGGTGATACTCAAAATTGCGGTGTATGAGATGAAGTATTGCGACAGAGTGCCTTACGCAGCGGCAATAAATGAGGCGGTGGAGCTTGCCAAAAAATACTCCATGAAGCCCGACAGCGCGTTTATCAACGGCGTTCTCAGTTCCTATATGGGGGAGCTTAATGGAAAACAGGAGTAACACGGGCGGTCCGCCCATCGTTACGGTATCGCAGGTAAACCGTGTGGTAAGCTCTATTGTTAAGGGTGACAGCCGTTTGGGAAACGTGGCGGTGCGCGGAGAGATATCCAACTTCACACGTCATGCTGCCACGGGACATCTTTATTTTACGCTGAAGGACGAGCATACACGGCTTAGGGCGGTTATGTTCGCGGACAAGGCGGCTGGAGTGAAGTTTTCCCCCAAAAGCGGCGACAGCGTGATAGTTCGCGGTGCGATAAGGGTCTATGAGGTGAACGGCGAATATCAGGTATACTGTGCCGAGATGACGCGCGATGGAGAGGGTGAACAGGCAGCCGCCTTTGAGGAGCTTTATAAACGGCTCAAGGCGGAGGGGCTTTTCGCTCAGAAGCGCCCGATGCCCGCCAGACCGTTAGAAATAGCGGTGGTAACCGCTTCAGGCGGCGCAGCGCTGCAGGATATCATAAATGTTATCTCAAGACGGTATCCCATTGCAAAGCTGACAGTAGTGCCTGTCACGGTGCAGGGAGTTTACGCTCCGCGTTCCGTGGCGCGCGGCATAGCAGCAGCGCAGCATACGGGTGCGGAGCTGATAATCTTCGGGCGCGGCGGCGGTTCGGCAGAAGATCTGTCAGCCTATAATACCGAAGAGGTAGTAATAGCGGTCTACGCAAGTGGGATTCCCACCATAAGTGCGGTGGGGCATGAGATAGATACGACTCTTGCAGATTTGGCGGCGGATTTGAGAGCGCCCACTCCCTCGGCGGCGGCGGAGCTTGCGGTGCCCGATATTTCGGAGCTTTCGGCAGAGCTGGAGAGCGTAAGGCGATATATCGGGTCATGCGTGACGAGGAGGATAGCCGACAGGGAGCGTGCGCTGAACTCGGCGGCAGGCTTGATAAAGGCGCTTTCGCCGCAGAGCAGGATAGCGGATGGAGAACGCAGGCTTTCAAGTTTGTCGGACTCCATTTCACTTAAAATACACAATTCAGTCGAACGGGCGGAGCGCGCTTTTCTGTGCAGCGCGGAGGTCATATCGGCGCTCAATCCGCTTGGGGTGTTGGCACGAGGGTACTCTGTGACCTATTGCGGAGAGAAAATAGTGCGTGCCGCTGACGAGCTTAAAGAGGGTGATGATATCACGTTGAAGCTGGCGAGAGGAAGCGCGTCAGCAAAAGTGGTGTCAGTGTCCGAGGATTAACGGAAGTTTGATTTCGATTATATTTGTCCGGATATATGCTATAAATATTTTTTTCGCTTATCAACATACAAGTTTGACACTCAAAAACGGCAGTGGTGTGATAAATGAAGCAAATCCGGATTTATCGGGCATAAAGAGAATCGAGGTATTTATTATGGGATTATTTTCAAAAAAGAAAAAGGATGAAGAAAAACTCGACGAATTAACGCCGGCACTCAAAGCAAAGTTAAATGAAATTGCTGAAAGAGGCAATCAGTTTGAGGACGAAGAGAAATATGAAGAGGCTGTACGGATATGGGAAGAAGGACTTAAACTGATACCGGAGCCGCAGCAATTTTACAGCGAAACAATATGGTTTTTAGCCGCTATTGGGGATGTTTATTTTAAAAAAGGAATTTATCCGAAAGCACATGAATGCTTTGATAAAGCACGGGGAAATTTGAGCGGCGGCGGATATAGAAATCCGTTTATTATGCTTCGATTGGGTGAATGTTGTTTAGAAATCGGAGATGAAAAGAACGCTGTGGAATATTTGCTTCGAGCTTATATGATGGAGGGGAAAGAAATATTTGAGCCTGATGAGAATGGAGAGGACGATGGGCAAAAGTATTTCGATTTCTTAAGAACTCATGTTGAACATATTGAGTAAAAATTTGTGAAATCAATTCAGGCTTGCAGGGTGGAATAAATATTTGCTAAAAGTATTTTTTATACACATTTACACAGGGTACATAAAAGTGAATTGGCAGTAACGGAAGAGGGTAATGATTATGGAGTTTGAACAGGCTATGAAGCGGCTGACGGAAATATCGGAGTGCATGAGCGGTTCGGAACTGCCGCTGGAGCAGTCAATGAAGCTGTACGCCGAAGCGGCGGAGCTTGTGAAATTTTGTAAGGAATATATTGCGGATGCTAAGCTGAAGGTGGAGCAGATAGAGGGTACTGTTGAAGGGTAAGCAGCGATTTGACTGAATTTGCTGCGCCGCTGATTTGCGATAACTTGCCAAGCAAGCTGCCGTGGCGCGGAAATCTTTTAACTTACGCTAAAAATCCAAATTTATCGGGAGACAAAAATGATTACAGAAAAGCTTGCGGAATACGCGGAGATGACCGAGGAAGCTCTGGAGCGCTATATCCCAGACATGGAGTGTCTGCAAAGAAGTGTTATCGAAGCGGTGCGGTACAGTTTAAAGGCGGGTGGAAAACGCATAAGACCCGCTTTGGTCATGGAATTCTGCCGCGTGTGCGGCGGCGAACCCGAAACGGCTCTTCCGGTTGCCTGCGCGATAGAGATGATGCATACCTTTTCCCTGATACATGACGATTTGCCGTGCATGGATAACGACGATATGCGTCGCGGCAAGCCAAGCTGTCACAAGGCTTTCGGCGAGGCTAATGCGCTTCTGGCGGGGGACGCTCTCGCGATACTGCCCGCGGAGATAATAGCGGGAGCAGCACTTAAAGGAACGCTTTCGCAGACAGCGGCGCTTAAAATAATCGCGCTGCTTGGCAGGCAAGCGGGAATATTCGGAATGATAGGCGGGCAGGTCATAGATACGGAGAACGTTGGAAAAATGCTCGATACGGCTGTAATGCTGGAGATGTACAGAATGAAGACGGGCGCTTTGCTGGAGTTCTGCTGCCGCGCGGGGTGTATCGCGGCGGAAGCGGGCGCGGCGGCTCAGCTTGCAGCGGGCAGCTACGGGCAGCGTTTGGGTCTGGCTTTTCAGATAGTCGACGATATACTGGACGTAACCGCGGATGAAAAGCGGCTCGGCAAGCCCGTGGGGAGCGACGCGGAAAGCGGCAAGTTCACCTATGTCGGCGCGGTCGGACTTGACAATGCGCGGTCGGAGGCAAAGCGGCTTACCAAAGAAGCGGAAAAATATCTTGACGAGTTTGAGGATAACGAATTTCTAATTGGTCTGACGGAGATGCTTTTAAAACGCGATTATTGATTGGAGATATCTGCATATAATGAAATTACTGATGGAAAATCCCATTATTACAGTGGGGGTTATCTCGTGGCTTGCGGCGCAGATATTAAAGACGATACATTACGCCGTAAAATATAAAACATTTGAGCCTGAGAGGATAACGGGCGCGGGCGGAATGCCCTCTTCTCACTCGGCGCTGGTGGTTTCGGTGGCGATATACACGCTGCGGTCGCAGGGATTTTCCAGCCCCACTTTCGCCCTGACAATGATACTGGCGGGAGTTGTAATATACGACGCCATGAGCGTGCGATACAACGCGGGGCTTCACGCCAAGGAGCTTAACAGGCTGCGGAAGGTCATTGATGAAATGGACGACGAGATCTCGCAGCTCAGTGGCGAGGAAGACGAACCGGCTTCAGAACTGACCGAGCGCAGGGATTTCAAGGAGTTTCTCGGGCATACCCCGCTTGAGGTGCTTGCAGGCTCGCTGCTTGGTATAATTATAGCGATGGTGTTTCCCTGCAAGTAGAGGGCGGGAGCCGATTAACGCGGCGTTACGCTTTAACTCCGACCTCTGATTTCTTAACGAGGTGTTTTTCCGATGTATCTTAATGACAGTATAAATCATGACAAAATATCAAAAATGTCCGTTCCGCAGCTTAAAGCGCTTTGCAGGGAGCTGCGGAGTTGTATTCTGCATACGGTTTATGATAACGGCGGACATTTGTCCTCAAATTTGGGCACGGTGGAGCTGACGGTGGCTCTGCATTACGTTTTTGACGTGCCGAGGGATAAAATATTGTGGGACGTTGGACACCAAGCTTACGCGCATAAGCTGCTTACGGGGCGGTGCTCACGTTTTGGAACGCTTCGGAAAAAGGGCGGGATATCGGGCTTTACCCGACGTCAGGAATCTGAGGCGGACGCGTTTATTTCGGGACACAGCAGCACCTCGGTATCCGCGGCGCTTGGGATAGCCGCCGCGATGCGCATAAAGAACGAGAGCGGCGCGGTGGCGGCGGTCATTGGCGACGGAGCGTTCACTGGCGGCATGTCTTACGAGGGGATAAACAACGCGGGAAAAAGCGGGCTGCCGCTCACACTTATTCTTAACGACAACGCAATGTCCATCGGCAAAAGCACGGGGGCATTCGCGAGATATCTGGCGCATATCCGCTCTACGCGGCGTTACTACTGCGCAAAGGAGCATTTCAAGACCGCACTGTCCTCGCTGCCACTGGTGGGAGATAGAATGGAGCGCGCTGTCCGAGCCGCCAAAAATATACTTAAGGACGCGCTTTACGACAACAGCACGCTGTTTGAAAATTTGGGCTTTGCCTATATCGGACCGGTATTCGGGCACGACCTTGAAAATCTTATCGAAGCGCTGTCGCTTGCCAAGCTGACGGAGCGTCCCTGCGTGGTACACGTTTTCACAAGCAAAGGCAAGGGCTACAAGCCTGCGGAGGAAAATCCTGGGGAGTATCACGCGGTAGTGAAAAGCAAGCCGCGTCTTTGTTATTCCGAGGTGTTCGGGCGCGAACTGGAGCGGCTCGGGAAGCTGGATGGGCGTATCTGTGCGGTAACGGCGGCAATGAAATACGCCACGGGTCTGAATTTTTTCAAGGAATCCTGTCCCGCGCGTTTTTTTGATGCGGGGATAGCCGAGCAGCATTCCGTGACCTTTGCCGCGGGGCTTGCGGCTGAGGGTATGCTGCCTGTGTTCGCGGTTTATTCAACATTTTTGCAGCGGGGATTTGACCAGATAATACACGACTGCGCAATTGAGAAAACCCATGTGGTGCTTGCTATCGACCGCGCGGGCTTTGTGGGCGAGGACGGGGAAACTCATCAGGGAGTTTTTGACGTGCCTATGCTGCGAATGATTCCTAACGCTGTGATACTTGCGCCTGCTTCATTTGAGGAGCTGCGGCAGTGCCTTAAAAGAGCGATTTACGATATTGAGGGCGTGGCGGCGGTGCGTTATCCCAAGGGAAGTGAAAATGTTGTTTCCGCGGATAGCCTCGGAGCGGTGAGCGCAGCGCTGATACCCGCAAGAGAATTTGCTTATTCTGGAAAGCACCATAAGACCCTTGCGGTGAGCTACGGCAGGATATCCGCGGAGCTGGCTGCCGCCTGCGCGGAAACAGATGCAGACTTTTTGCGGCTGGTGAGAGTTTCACCCATACCCGAGAGCGCGGTCGATATCGCCGCTGGCTATGAGCGGGTGGTGTTCTTTGAGGAAGGAGCGCTCCATGGCGGTGCGGCGGAGGGTTTTGCTGCGGCACTGACGTCGCGGGGATACTGCGGCGGATATGATATGGCAGGTGTAAACGGCAAATTTGTACCTATGGGAACGGTTGATGAGCAGCTTGAGATGTTTGGGCTGGATAAGGAAGGAATGGCGCGCAGGCTGCAAGAAAAATAAATTTTTTGCCGCAGAACCGCAAAGATTTTCGGCAAACTGCGCTTTTCAAAAATATTAAGGATAGGTATTATGAGACTGGACGTGTACCTCAGTGAAAATAATTTTGTCAAAAGCCGCACGGCGGCACAGTGCCTTATAAATATCGGCGGGGTATACGTCAACGGCAGAATTGCGCAAAAAAGCTCCATGAATGTAACCGATGCGGACATTATTACAATTGAGGAGATAAAAAAGCCAAAATATGTTGGACGCGGCGGTCTTAAGCTGGAGGGCGCGCTGGAAAGCTTCGGGATAGATATTTCGGGGGCAGTGTGCGTAGATATCGGAGCAAGCACAGGGGGATTTACCGATTGCATGCTTCAGCATGGAGCGGCAAAGGTGTTTGCGGTGGACGTGGGCAGAGATCAGCTTGCGGCAGAGCTTCGCGCCGACCCGCGCGTTATTTCCCGCGAGCAGACCGACATACGGGATTTTACCATTGACGAATATCCCGACGGCGCGGATTTTGTCGGCGCAGACACCTCGTTTATCTCGCTTAAAATGATACTTCCTGAGATTTACAGGCTGCTTAAAAGCGGCGGGAAGGCGGCGGCGCTGATAAAACCGCAGTTTGAGGCAGGGCGTGGGGCGCTCAATAAGCGCGGCATAGTCACCGATGAAAAAATTCGGCGCAGAGTGGTTAATGAACTGACAGAATTTGCGCGGCAGTGCGGTTTTACGGTCGCGGGGGTCGTAAATTCCCCCATATCGGGCGGCGATGGCAACGCGGAATATCTGATGTATATAGTTAAAGACCAATAGTTTCGGTATAGTGGGAGGTGCGGCGCTTGGGCGGGCTGAGAGTTCTTATCGGCTAC
>CAJTMU010000021.1 GCA_910577365.1 uncultured Oscillospiraceae bacterium
TATTCAACTTCCGCTAAACTATCTCGGAGCTACCAACACACCGCTTGCAATGCTTGTTTCGGGAGCCACCATCGCTAAGGCGGGTCTGTTCGGAGGCTTTAAGCTTAAGCGCGTTTATTATATACAGATTTTTAAGCTGATAATAATACCGGTGCTGCTTGCCGCTGTGTTTATTCCATTGAGAATATTTGGTATCAGCGGAACGGTAATTAATGTTATTCTTATCGCAGCAGCCGCACCGACCGCCTCAGCTACAATCATGTTCTCCTACAAATACGGGCACGACGCGGAATATGCCGCTCACCACTTTACAGTGTCTACTATCCTCAGCATTTTGACTATGCCGTTGATACTTCTGGTCTCAGAACTTATGACAAGTATGCTGATACTATAACGGGCTTTGGCAGAAAGCAAATGCAATTTGATTGTGCAATTTTGCCAAAATCCGTCTATAAAATTTGTTAAATATTAGTGTTGAAAAATTTGCCGTTTGATGGTATAATTAGAGAGTAATAAATATTTGAAAGATAGTATAGTAGCTTTTTGCTAACATACTTCTTAATATATTTTCCCCAATTATTTAAGCCGAACAAAACTGTTTTCCCCAAACAGTCGGCTGATTGATTTAAGTTACCGCAGACACCCCCTTGTCTGCGGGATTTTTTTACACAAAAAGCGCGGAGCCGAAACCCCGCGCCGATATTTAAAATGACCCGTCCGCGGAGTTGAACCGCGGTCTTCCCTCTTAGTGGTGGAAGGGCTGCTCTCACATTGAGCTATACGGGCTGTCGGGCGGCACGCCGCTTCTTCTTCAGTGCGGAAAGATATTTTATATAAACTACCGACAGGTTAATTATAGCATAACCGAACGGAAAAGTCAAGCCGTGGAAAATTCGGCGGATGTAGGCGAGGTAATAAAAATGGCACAGGCATACCCCTATCAATATAAAGGAGAAACTCGGATGAAGCAGGATTTATGCAAAGCCTCCATGCTGCTGGACAAGGTCAGGATATGGTTGGATTTCAACGAGCTTTGCACCGAGGACAGGGACGGTGCGCCCATCTATCTGTTCTCGCGGGCGGATATAGTGAACGATTCCGAGGGAAACGACGTTGAACTGTACGACGGAATGAAGGCTTACGTATTTGACGGCGACCTTGACGAGGCGGGCAGACCGGACGCGCTTTTGGCGGAGGGCATAGTTATCGGAAATTTTCTCGGACGGTATCCCGACGTAAAATGGCTGATAAAACTTAAGAAGAAAGGGGACGGCTACGCGTACCATATGTCTGATCTGTAACCAATCCGGAAAGGAGCCTTCTGAATGAGAGTGTGTCTTATCTGCCGACGCAGAAATATGGAGCGCTACGGGATATGCCCCGAATGCGCGGAGCTAAACCGAAAAATGCGGGAGAGCTTTTGTGATTTAAGCGGACGCTTTGCCTGCGTTACGGGAGGCAGGATAAAGATAGGCTATGCCGTATGTCTGCGGCTGCTTCGGCAGGGCGCAAGCGTCATCGCCGTAACGCGCTACCCGAAATCTGCACTTGAAAACTACATGAACGAGCCGGACTATGACAGTTTCAGGGACAGGCTTTATATAATCGGCTTCGACCTTATGCGGGTCGACCGAATAGGGGAGCTTGCCGGTCATATCGACGAAATAAGCGGCGGACTGGATATTCTGATAAACAACGCGGCGCAGACCGTAAAAAAATCCGCCGACTATTATGCGGCGCTGAATGCGCACGAAAGTGAGCTGCTTATTGACGGGAGCGCTAATCTGATGCCAATGCGCGCCGAAGACCGCGCTCTCCCGATAGTGCCCGATGGCAGAATATCCGACTGCCCCGACTACGGAGAAACTCCCGAAAACAACTCGTGGGTGCGGAAGCCCGAGGATATCTCCGTGCGGGAGCTGTTGGAAGTGCAGCTTATTAACGTGACTGCGCCCTTTCTGCTCACAAACGGTCTGCGCGGCTGCCTGACACGCGGAAAAGCCACAAACAGCTTTGTGATTAACGTTAGCTCCGTCGAGGGCAGATTCAACACCAAGCAGAAGCTGGCGCGGCACGTCCATACCAACATGGCTAAGGCTTCCCTTAATATGATGACACACTCCATAGCCTCGGATTTCGCAAGGGACAGGATATATGTGTATTCCTGCGACCCCGGCTGGGTTTCCAACCAATTCCCCACCGCCTATAAGATAAGTCAAGACTTTGAGCCGTATCTCTCCTTTGAGGACGGTGCGGCGAGGGTGCTTTATCCAATAGCCAAAAATCTTAATGAGGAAAAGGTCAAGGACAGCGGAACATTTTACAAGGATTACAGAATAATAGATTTTTAGGAGAGCAATATGAACAAATCAGCAAGTGCCGTTTATCCCGCGGACAACGAAATATATATCCCCGAAAAAAAAGATTTTCCGAGCGCTGAAATACCTGTTATCGAGCTTTCTGAACGGCAGGCAGTGGAGCAGGGCTGGTCTTTCCGCAAAAAGACCAAGAACGTACGCATAACCAACTATCACGGAACGGAGCGCCGCATTGTTATCCCAAGCAAAATAGGCGGTCTGCCCGTAAATGAGATAGGCAGAGAAGCATTTGCAGTAAAGAATATCGCAAATGCGCCCGATATCGAGCAGATCATGATACCCGATTCGGTAAAGAAGATAGGCGATAGAGCGTTTTCCCGAAGCGAAGTAAGAAACATAATTTTTGGGAACGGTGTGAAAAGCATCCCCAAAGAAGCTTTTCTTTTGTGCAGGCGGCTGGAGAATGTGCGGCTTTCCGCAGTGCTTGTGTCTATTGGTGAAAGCGCGTTCCGCCTATGTGAAAATCTTAGATACATAATATTTCCAAACAGCATAAAGGATATAGGAAAAGAGGCGTTTTTCCGAAGCGGACTGGAAGGCTTCGCTGCCAAAAGCACCTTTTTTCTAAATGACGCGTGTGCATTTGCATCAACTCCCATGCACAAAAAATACAAACTGGTGCTGAAACATAAAAATGATTATTGTATGGACGTTTTTATGGTGGGGGTAGGTGCAGACGTGCGCTTTCCACACAATGCGGTTACTCTTGGAACAAATGCGGCGCAAAGCAGGTGCATTCTTGATTTTTCTCAATGTAAAAGCGTATTTTTAAACGATTCGTTTCCCGATGTGCGAAATGAATATGGCTGCAGACATATTGCCAATGATATCAAAGTGATAGTTCCAAAGGGTGTGAAACATCTCTATTTTCCTGACTATGTTGACGCGAGATACCCAAACGGCAAGCCGTATGGGGGAATGTATGAGATAACGAAAAACTCCACAGGAAAGGGCGGCAGAAAAATTATCATGAAGCCGCACAGTCACATGCTGCCCTCATGGTCTGTGGAAACAGGTGCAGAGGAGATAAAGCTGCTTGGCACGGATACCTCTTTTAAAAAATACACTTTCAGCGAAAAAAATCTTAAAAGGGTTGAAATGGGATATTTTGCTGCATACGGCGAGATTTTCTCCCCTGTGTGCTGCTCTCTGCGGGAGGTGCGTTGGTTCGACCACAACGGGGAATATGTGCAGTATATCCCTCCTGCGGAGATTATCGGAGAAGCACTGCACAGAGAGCTTATAAAAGCTTTCGGCGGCTCGCAGGATATTCTTGAACTGTTTGACCGCCGACACTGGGACGAAATATTCACGCGAGGCGTCATTGAGTATCCTGTACCGCCGGAATTTACACACCGCCGCGGGATAAAAAAGCTTACCCAGCGCGACCGCATACTTATCGCGGCGGACGTTATACGCAGCAAGCATGGGCAAAACAAATCTGACATGGAAATATACGAAGAGTATCCCGACATGGAAATATACGAAGAGTATCTGAGAACACATCTTAGATACGCAAAGATCGTATGTGAAAAAGTCAGAAGCAAATATCCCGAATACGCAAATTTCATTGATATGTATATATAAAACCCGTAGGAAGCCTTTATGCGGCTTCCTACGGGTTTATGTATGCACGGAAAATTCAAACTAAAATCACTGTTTTGCCGTCTGTCTGCTTATGCAAAAAGCCATATATCCGTACTCGGTGCGCCACAGCATACTGCACTCGGGATATACGCCCTCAAATATCTTATAAAATTCGTCGTTCGGTATGATTTTACTTTCAACTCCCGCAAGCAAATCGCGAAGATATGCCAGCATAACTTCCATGTTGAACGAACGGAACATCTCTGAAACCATAGAAAGAATGACTGCGTCCAGTTCATAGACTGCCGAATTTACAAGTCTTGACGCAACTGCCTCCAGCATATTCTCTTCGATAGCCGTTACAACGGAATATACCGCCCCATTTGAATCAGACACCACATCATTGTAGCAAAACAGCTTTCTCAGCTTATGTCCAGCATAGTGTTTGCTTACAAGGCTGGCATTCATGCGGAACAGACCTCTTATGTACTCTCTCACTATTCCGTCGATGGTGTCCTCATTGTTAGCGTTGATATCAAGATTCCATTTGCTCTTGGTCTTTCCGGTTATAGCCTGATCCTCTATCAGCACATGAGCTGCCAGCCAACCCGCGCACGCACCAACAAAATGCTCCAATGATTCTTTGGAATAGCTTTTTATAGCTACCTCCTTTTCGAGTGCAGGGATAACCACAGACCTCATGTTGTCGTGAATCTTTTTATGTGTCTTATATCCTGAGTAATTGATGGAAAGCTGGTATTCTTCCTCTTCAGCAAAATGCTTTATGGTGTAGCTTTTAAGATATTTTATAGCCTCCATACAGGTCATTTTGTTCTTATCAAAATTCTTGTCCATAAAATTATTTATTATACGATTTACAAGTGAAAAAAGCTCCTTATGCGCGCTGTCAATCTTCTCGACGCCGATATTATAATCGTCTTTCCACTCGAAAACTTCCTGCTCCATCGCAAACGCTCCTTTACAGTAATTATCTGGATATATTATAGCATATGTTATTAAGGAAGTCAAGTGTCAGCACGCGTCAAAACAAAATATTTTATGTCAAAAACCACTCCGTTTAACATCAGAATAATTTAATCGTGGTCTATCTTCAATGATCTTCCGCTATTCATAAATAAGGAAATACGAACAGCTTATCACGTTTTGACATACCATCATCAAGTATAGGCATTCATTATCAATATAGACCAATAAATAGTAATACGCCGCACCTATGAGTGATACGGCGTAATGTTTTTTTGGGGCTACATAGAACAGCAAAATATCCGCCCACCAAATCCCACTCATTCCACTCATCGACTAAAACCGCGATGGAAAAATGGTGGGCGGTGGGCGGATTTTATTATCAAAATTCGACCATTGCCAAATCGGCTAAAAATGCTCAAATTTGCATTTGGTTCAGCAGCGTGGCTTATCAGCCCTTGAGAGCTTCCTCAACCGCAACAGCACAAGCAACAGTAGCACCGACCATGGGGTTGTTGCCCATGCCGATAAGACCCATCATCTCAACGTGAGCAGGAACGGACGAAGAGCCGGCAAACTGCGCGTCGGAATGCATACGTCCCATTGTATCGGTCATGCCGTAGGAAGCGGGACCCGCCGCCATGTTGTCGGGGTGGAGCGTACGACCAGTACCGCCGCCCGAAGCAACAGAGAAGTACTTCTTACCCTTCTCAACGCATTCTTTCTTGTATGTGCCTGCAACGGGGTGCTGGAAACGTGTGGGGTTGGTGGAGTTACCCGTAATGGAAACGTCAACGCCTTCCTTCCACATAATAGCCACGCCCTCGGTAACGTCGTTCGCACCATAGCAGTTTACCTTAGCGCGCAGGCCCTCGGAATAAGGCTTGCGGAACACTTCCTTTACCTCGCCGGTGTAGTAGTCCATCTCAGTCTCAACATAAGTGAAGCCGTTTATACGCGCGATAATCTGCGCAGCGTCCTTACCCAGACCGTTCAGGATAACGCGGAGCGGTTCCTTGCGCACCTTGTTTGCCTTTTCGGCAATACCGATAGCGCCTTCAGCAGCCGCAAAGCTCTCGTGACCAGCTAAGAAGCAGAAGCACTTGGTCTCCTCCTCCAGCAGCATCTTGCCGAGGTTTCCGTGACCCAGACCAACCTTGCGCTGGTCAGCAACCGAACCGGGAATGCAGAACGCCTGCAAGCCCTCGCCGATAGCCGCCGCAGCGTCGGCAGCTCTTGTGCAGTTCTTCTTGATGGCAATAGCGCAGCCTACGGTGTAAGCCCACTTTGCATTTTCAAAGCAGATAGGCTGAATTCCCTCTACCAGCTTATAAATATCCAGACCTTTTGCCTTGCAGACTTCGGCACATTCCTCAACCGAGTTTATGCCGTATTCCTTGATAACGGCGAGAATCTGCTTTTCACGTCTGTCGTATGATTCAAATAAAGCCATTCTTCTTACCTCCTTACTGCTTTCTCGGGTCAATGACCTTGACTGCGTCGGCAACGCGTCCGTACTGACCCTGCGCCTTCTCAAACGCCTCGTTGGGAGTCATGCCGCCCTTGATGAAGTCCATCATCTTGCCGAAGTTCACGAACTTGTAACCGATGATCTCGTCCTCTTCGTTAAGAGCAATGCCTGTAACATAGCCGTCGGTCATTTCCAAATAGCGGGGACCCTTTGCAAGTGTGCCGTACATAGTTCCCACCTGAGAACGCAGACCCTTGCCCAAGTCCTCAAGACCCGCGCCTACCGTCAGACCGTCCTCGGAGAAAGCGGACTGGCTTCTTCCGTAAACTATCTGAAGAAACAGCTCTCTCATAGCTGTATTTATAGCGTCACATACAAGGTCGGTATTAAGCGCCTCAAGAATTGTCCTGCCGGGGAGAATTTCTGCCGCCATAGCTGCGGAATGCGTCATGCCCGAGCAGCCTATCGTCTCTACGAGAGCCTCTTGGATAACGCCCTCTTTAACATTGAGAGAGAGCTTGCAGGTGCCCTGCTGCGGAGCGCACCAGCCTATACCGTGTGTGAAACCGGAGATGTCCTTGATTTCCTTTGCCTTTACCCACTTTGCCTCCTCGGGGATAGGAGCAGCGCCGTGAGCTACGCCCTGTGCAACGGGGCACATATTGGCAACCTCATGAGAATAAGTCATACAATTATAACTCCTTTCAGAAATTAGTCGCGGCTTGTCCCAAAAAGTACAAAGCACTCGACCATACATTTATATTATACAGCAACTCCCTGTTTTTTTCAATAGGAAATGTAAATTTTTTTATGACTTTTTATAGACAATTGTCTATATATTCTATATTAAATGTCAGCATTGATGTTTTATGTCAAATATAATAAAATCTTTTGAAAAAAACAAAAAAATTTTAATAATTATGTAGAAAATTTCTAATGAGTGTGCTATAATTAAAGCAACCGGCAAACATACCGTTTTTATGTCCTTCGTACAGCCCCTGTTAAATGCGGCGCCGAAGGACGAGAGCTGAATTAAGGAGGATAATATGGCAAGACATAAGAGAAAAAGAAAAGTTGCCGCTTTGCCTAAAGTAACAGTGCTTACCGCAAACTACCCTGTTGCTAACGGGCGTGAAGAAGCGATGACGGTCGAAGAGTATGAAACAGTTCGCCTTATCGACCATGTCGGGCTTACACAAAGCGGTGCAGCGGAGCGCATGGGAGTTGCCAGAACGACAGTCCAAGCAATTTACTACAACGCGCGCCAGAAGATGGCAAGATTGTTTGTTGAAGGCGGAACATTGAAAGTCGAGGGCGGAGATTACAATATAGCTCCCGAAGAATAGCTCCTGTGCCGGTTCGGGGGCTGATGAAATCAGAAAATTATCTCCCCGCAGGAAATTCCTGCGGGGAGAGGTGGTTTTAATCCTTTTTGTCGGTTACAAAGCGGCGTTTGAAGGCGAATACCCATATAATCCGCTTAGCCGCGTCAAACGCCGCTGCCTCCGTCACGTTCCCGAAAGCAGCCTTTTATCCATTTCTGCGGCGTTTGCACTGTATTCAAGGGCTGTTTCATAAGTAATAAGCCCGGTTTTATAAAGGTGAGCCAGACTGTCCTGAAGAGTCTGCATGCCTAATCGGGCAGCGCCCTGCATGGCGCTTTCCATCTGCAAAACCTTATTTGAGCGGATAAGATTCTTTACCGCATCTGTTCCCAGCATTACCTCCACCGCTGCGACGCGCCCCTTTCCGTCGGCACGCGGCAGCAGGCTTTGGGCAATTATTCCCTGAATAATATTGGCGAGCTGCGTACGCGCTTGGTCCTGCGCATTAGTGGGGCATGCGTCAATGATACGCTCAATAGCCTGCGCAGCGCTGGAGGTATGCAGCGTGCCGAATACAAGATGCCCCATTTCGGCAGCGGTCAGCGCAAGTGATATGGTCTCATAATCGCGCATTTCACCTATAAGTATAACATCGGGGTCTTCACGCAAAGCGCTTTTCATGGCATAGCTGAACGATGGAACGTCCCTGCCAATCTCACGCTGGTGAATAGTAGCCTTTTCTTGTGAATAACGGTACTCTATGGGATCCTCGATAGTTATTATATGACATGCGCGGGTTCTGTTGATATGCTCTATCATAGCGGCAAGTGTAGTGGATTTTCCCGCTCCGGTGGGTCCGGTGACCAGAACAAGTCCGCGTCGTTTCTTAGCGAGGTCAAGCAGCGCGGGGGGCATTTCAAGGTCCTTAAGCTCTGGTATTTTTGCGTTGAGAAGACGTATCGAACACGCCAGCTTCCCGCTGTGTCTAAACACGTTCACACGCTGACGGGCTCCGTTCTTAAGCTCAAAGCTGAAGTCTATGTCATTGCCCTCTGTAAGCTGCTTTTCCTGCTCTGCGTTAAGTATTGAAAGAATAGTCCTGTTTACCACATTATCCGAAAGCTCGGTGAATTTCTGAAGCTCACCGTTGATACGTACTACCGTAGGCAATCCTACGGTAAGGTGAATATCTGAGGCGTTCATTTCCCGCGCCTGCATAATAAATTCTTCAAATGTCATAGCATTAGCCCTTTCTTACTTGATTTTGAACTGAATACCGCTGGCGGAGAAATAGACCTCCTCTGAGGTATTTGCGATACGCTGGTTTACAATGCCCATAATTTCTCTGAATGCCGCCTGACGTTTGTTTTCCGGAGTGACCGAAAGTCCGGTTTCCAAGGTAATGATTATCATGCTTCCGCCGTTCTCGTCAACCTTTTCGCGAATCTTCATGATCCCTTCGATGATACGCTTTTCGATTGCTTTTTTCATATCGTCGCCGGGCTTTTCCTCACCGGGAAACATCTCGCTGAGCACCACCAAGGCGTAGGAGCTGAGGCTGTCAAAGATGACGAATTTGTGATCGGTTATTTCATCGGAAAGGTCGATTTTTTCCGAAGTGACAATATCCCATTCAACCCCGTTATGCTTATTTGAGAATTCAATGCGGCGCAGAGTATCGCTGTCGATCTCGCCCCCCGCTTTAAGATACAGCACATAATCGCATGCGGAGAAATAAGTTGCCGCCCATCTCGACTTGCCGCTCGCAGCCCCTCCTGTAATAAGAAGTGATTTGGACATAAGCCTTCCATCCTTTCTGTAAAATTACGAAAATCTGCCGTTTATATTTTAGCATTTTTTTGATTGCTTGTAAAGGGTTTATACAATTTTTTTGTATTCAGCCAAAGCATAAAATATCTGCAAATTTTAACAAGGGACGGCAAACTTTTTGATGATAAGAAGTGTTTTAGGGTCATATAAATAATACTTTGTGTTAGAAGAACTGTACTGCCATGAATCACTTAAAAAATCAAGCAGTCATAGGCGCTGAGGGCAGAAGTAAAGTGAACGCCCACGCATGAATTTCCCGCAAACCGAAAGTTTTGTGCAACGGTCGCGTAAATACTTAAGATAACAAGCATCATTTTTTCGCAAAACTCAGCATCGTTTGCAGCGGTGCGAGAAATTTTTAAATAATTAGCCTTAGCATCATTTCTTAAAAGCATTTTATGCTTTTCCAGCCTGTATATGAAGTGTTGATCTATGTTGAATTATTTAGATTTGAAATTTTCCGTGACCCGCCTGAATGCACAACACTTCGCTTCGCTGCGTGTTGTGCATTCAGGCTCTCGCGAAAAATTTCCTGCGTCAACATTGCGTTGCAATAACTTTTTCTACAAGCTGTAAAAACGTTTATGCCTTTGTCAACCCATCTTAATAACATATTTTTTATTAATAAGCATTTTGATTAATTAAGATTAGAAACAAACAAATTTGCCTCACTCACTTGACAATTCCGCTTTTAAAATGTACAATATTATAAAGCAATAAAATGACAATGCAAATAAAAGAGGTGCAAAATGCTGATTGAAAATCAACGCTTTGACGAAGAGCGCGCTCTGTATGGAAGCCGCGGCATTACACTGAAAAACTGCGCCTTTGACGGAGCGGCGGACGGCGAAAGCGCTCTTAAAGAATGCCGCGATATCACCGCGGACAACCTGTTCTGCAATCTGCGCTACCCATTCTGGCACAACTATGGTCTGAAATTGACCCGCACTGAAATGACTGAGCTGTGCCGTGCGGCGCTGTGGTATTCAAGCGATATTGAGATATCGGATTCGAGGCTGCACGGTATAAAGGCTTTAAGAGAATGTCAAAACGTTAAGATGAACGGCTGCGATATAATCTCTCCGGAGTTCGGCTGGTCGGTAAAGGATATTGAAATGAGCAGCTGCACCATTCAAAGCGAATATTTTTTGATGCGCTCGGAAAACATTAAATTCACTGACATTGAAATGAGCGGAAAATACTCATTCCAATACATAAACGAAGCAGTTTTTGATAACTGCTCATTTGATACCAAGGACGCTTTCTGGCATGCTCGAAACGTCACCGTCAGGGACAGCGTTGTCAAGGGTGAATACCTCGGGTGGTACTGCGAAAATGTAACATTTGAGCGCTGCAAAATAATAGGAACACAGCCGCTTTGCTACTGCAAGGGCTTAAAGCTGACCGACTGCGAAATGATAAACGCCGATTTGTGTTTTGAAAAGTCCGAGGTCGAAGCAAATATAACCACGCCGATAATAAGCGTTAAAAATCCCCTTTCGGGCAGTATTTGTGCGCCGAGGATAGGCGAAGTAATACGTGATGACGAAAACTCACACGGTGATATTATCGAAACGGCGGCTGCCGCGGAAATCTTACCAAATTGTCAATAATATAATAACTTTTCCCGCGCCAAGCTCGGCGCGGGATTTTCACTTTTTAAGTGAATTTTTCTCAAATAATGAGTTATTGCAAACGGGGAAATAATATGTTATACTTTGATTGTCGACAGAAAAAGGCTTTCGCGTCAGCCGCGCATAACGGAGGATAATATCATGAAGCTGAAGATAGGCGAAAATATAAGAAGCTGCCGCAGGAAAATGAACCTTACGCAGGAGCAGCTCGCGGATAAGCTGGGCGTGTCGTTTCAATCGGTCAGCCGCTGGGAGAACGACCTCACCTACCCCGATATGGAGCTGATACCTGCCCTTACGGGAATATTCGGCGTATCCGCGGACGAGCTGCTCGGGGTCTCCGAGGCTAAAAAGGAGCAGGCAGCGGAGGAGCTGTTAGGGGAGTTGGCGAGGCTTTCCGACCGCGAGGACGCGTCCCCTAAAAGAATGATCGAGATAATAAGGGAAATACGCCGCGATTATCTGAACGCGTTCGCGATATTTCATCTGAGGTATTCGGTGAATATTAATCTGACGCGCCGTTTCCCCGAGCTGCTGCCTGAAATAAGGCTGACAATGGAGCAGGCGCTGGAGCGCGGCGATCTCGATACGTGTGACAGAAATACGATCATTCAGCTTATGACTATAATCGAGGACGACGAGCACATTGGGAAATTTCTCGACCGATACGCTTCGGGGGAGGACCAGAGCAAAGCCGCGCTGCTGAACGAGCGGTATAGCAGGCGCGGAGAATGGGATAAATTCGAGCCGATAAGGCAGGAAATGCTGCTGCGTTATATTGACCACATTATCGGCTGGGACGGGCAGTGGTATAATTTTGGCAGACCGCGCGACGTGGGCGTCAATATGCTGCTGAGCGAGCTGCATATCGATTTCCTGCACAAGCTGTGCGGTCAGACGCCCGACGAGAAGCACCCCATATCGGGCAACGGAGAGCTTGATTTCTGGGTGTACGAGCGCGTCTTTATCGGTCTGAAGGCAGCCGCGAGGACGGTCGCCTCGGGCGACCCCGAAAAGGCGTTCGTGATACTGGAGGATGTTGTTTCGCTGCTGGAAAAGGCAATGGAGATAACCGAGCCCGTGGAGCTGCGCTGCTCCTCACCGTTCCTCGCGGACGTTGCGTTCACCGCGAATGAGGACTGGAACAACCGCAGCTTCAATTATTTCTCGGAGGGCAGACAGGAACGGTTCTTATATATCTATAACGAAGTGTTCTGCTATTGCCTTTGCCCCTCGAATATACTGGAAACCATGAAGGACGAGCAGAACTGGGCTTGGTTCAATCCCGTAAGAGAGGACTGCCGATTTAAAAAATGCCTTGAACGCATTGAAGCGCTCATAGTTTACAGGGATAAACCCAAAGAAACCGAATAAGGCTCATAACAAAACAAAGCCGTTCCCTCACCAAATTAAAGTGCGGGAACGGTTAATACTGCGTCGGAAAGGAGTATCCTTGACTTAATAGCCGCCCGACTAATATTCGCAATTAAAATATTATTTGTTCCGGCTCATACCGAACCCGCACACAGCATTCTCAATATTGCGGGGACATACATAAACGCTCCGCCCAAACGATACCGTTCGCCGCACGCCCGTCCTCAACGCTTATATCAAGATGTTTAATAGCCGACTCGGCATCATGAACCGACAGTCCGATTTTTTCGCAATCTCATCAATTCCGGCATATATGCCGATATCGTTGAGCGTCAACTCGTACAAGGCAAAAAGAACTTTTAAAGTTTTTTTGTCAGTAAGTCTGTAAAGCTTGCGCCAAATAATATTTATTTCCTGCGACGATATTTCACGCCAATATTTATGGCTGCTGAAAAACAAAGAATTAGCGACGTATGCCGTTTTCCCGCCGTTTACGGAGCAGACCGAGCTGCCCCAACCCCTGAATCTGTCATCGTCCGACTCCGAAACGGACTTACTCCACGGTAAGCTTGAATAGCCCCCGACACTACGCCCTCATGCAGAACCGCCGCAATCCTGAATGCAAGAGTTGGCAGCCCGCTTTTATCCGACTGTCCGAACAAGCGCTTAATTTCTTCGCATACACGCTCGACGGTCGCTCCGTTGGTCCTGCGCTCAAGATCCATCAGCATGTCGACGGATTAATCAAAATATTCCGCAAGATGGGGCAGAAGCTGAATATCGGGACAGCATATTTCCTGCACCCAAAAACGGGTGCGGGAAACTTTATGCTCTTATCACCGGCATATATGCATAGCCGGACTTGTGCTCAAACGTGTCGAATACCTCCAGCTCCTGCGCTCCGTTTTCAGCCATTTTGAAGCCGTGCGCGGGCATGAAGAAGTCCCTGATATACGCGAAAAGCTCCCATATTTCACAATGCTCCTTGCTGATTAGCTGCGCCGTTCCTTTATCGGTGTACGCGCGTATAAAAAGTGAAGCAGGCATTTTGTAAACATCCGCACCGTCAGGCTGATCTTCAGTCATTACTTCCCTTACAAATCCGTATGCGCGGGTTTTCTCATCAAGCCAAAAATTTACGCTTAAGTTTATATCATATATCGGCAGCGCGGCTTCCGACAATATATTGAACGCAGCTTGCTTTTCATCCTCGGTGACCGCGTCTATTGCGGAATTAAAGCTGTCGGCGTTTGTAAAATCTTTAGCATATATTATTTTTCCCGCAAATATGGTTTCGGGCTTTTCAACGATATCAAACCGCGCCCCGCCAATCATTATCGTTTCAATGAGCTTCTCGGGTTCTTGCAACTCGGTATCCATCAGGCTGTCAACGGAGATGTGAAGTATCTGCGACAGCAGCTTTAAATTGTAAACATCGGGCAGGCATTCGCCGCATTCCCATTTCGATACAGCCTGCTCGGAAACGCCTATCCTAAAAGCTATTTCTTTTTGTGAATAGTTGTTTTTCAACCGAAACGCCCTTACCCTTTTCCCAAAATCAACTTGATTAAACATATTATTCCTCCTGTAATGTTTTTCCGAATTCAAATTCATATCTTTCGTATCTTGCCGGCAATTTAATTATAACATTCGTTTCTATAAAAAACAACTATAAGCATGTTTATAAGAAAAAACCAATACTCAACTATAAGTTGTTACATAAATTTCGATTTGTCAATATGTTTTTCCAAGTTCCAATTCAAAAACACAAATTCAAGTCAACTGCCAACTGTACAATAAACCGGGGTTTACCTTCGTTCATATATCAAATCGGTCATACCATTATATGACTGTGTATTGAGTAATCTCAGCCTAATCTCACTTTTTGCATTTTCAAAAAGCCGAATACCTGAGCCTATAAGTGTTGGAATTACAGTAATATGATAGCAGTCGATCAAATCCTCATTTACCAGCTGCTGAACCAGATTTGCCCCACCGCATATCCAAATATCTTTTCCGTTTTCTTCTCTTAAACTTTTTACAAGATCAACGGGATTTATATTTGTAAATCGAATTTGTTCAGAGGAAGCATGTTTGTTATGTGTAATCACATAAGTCATAAAATCGCTGTATACCCACTCATTCGGAGAAAGTTCAGTAACAATTTGATGATAAGTATTCCACCCCATTAAAACCGTATCAATGCGTTTTTTAAATTCGGAATAGGTGTCAATATCCTCATCGTCGCTTCCCTGACCTTTCAGCCAATCGACACTGCCCTTATTGTCAGAAATATATCCGTCAAGACTCATTGCAATAAATAAAATTATTTTTTTCATGTTTCCTTGTCTCCTCAAAACCCTATTTAATGCCCAGATCAAACTTCAGACTTATCCTCCTACTACCACGTCATACAATGCCACCAACGCAAACCATATCGCAGGAACGAACAGTGATGGCAGCATATTCAGCGTTTTCATATCCTTTATTTTTAAAATTCCAAGACCGGAAGCAGCTATCAGAAATCCCCCCACAAGGGATATCTCGGTCATCATGCCGCCGCTCAGCACAGGCTCCAGCCAGCCTGCACAAAGATAAATTAATCCCTGCCAGCAAAACAGCACTCCGGCGGCTATCGCCATGCCGAAGCCGTATGTGCTGGCAAGCGCCATAGAAGTAACCAGATCTAACGTCGCATTAGTAAAAAGATAGGTATTGTCGCCATTAAGAGCAGAGTTTATCGGACCAAGAATAGACAGCGTGCCAATGCAATACATCAGTATACCTGTTGACAATCCCTGCCCTAAGTTGGATTTGGAGAATTTTCCTACCAACCTGTTAAATTTATCGTCAATATCAATTACATAGCCAATCAGGCTTCCCAGCGCAAGACTGATTATAAACAGTACAGGATAGCCGCTTTTGGGCATATTCGCACATATTGCGTTTACGCCTATCCCCACTGCCGCAAGACCCATCGCGTTATAAAGCGCATCGCGGTATTTATCCTTTATTCCTCTTCTCAACAGCCCGCCCAGCACCGAGCCGACCAGTATCATTCCAACATTTACAATAGTTCCTATCATTTTTTCACATTCCTCAGCTGACACCGCACAATCAGACAACAACTGCGCGGAATTGACTTTATTTCTCATAATATGCCAGAATAAGCTCCGTCACGCGGTCATAGCTCAGGCTGCCATCCTTTACACCCTGCACCTTGATAAAAGTGTCGTTGGCTTTATGCGACACCTCTTTGACCTTGCCCTTGAAGCGGTTTATGTATTCGTTATTGGCGTTAAAATCCCTTATCATTCCTTCTGTACATTCCGCGTGAGCCTCCTGCCACATATCCTTGTTGTAGGCGTAAAGAGCGTTGGAGCAGTACAAAAAAGCATTCATATATCCCGAGTAGCGATATTCGGGATATTCGCTGTTTATGCAGGACAGAAACGCCAGAAAATTACATTCGTTTTCAAAGGCTATCCCGCGTGAATGTGCGCTTTCGTGCGCAGCAGTGAAGGGTATGCTCCAGTCTGGCTGTTCGATGTTTATATTGCACTCCGCGAAAAACGGGAAATACATTCCCACTATACCCGTATAGCTCCAATAATAGGAAAGCTGCACGGGCTTCTGTCGCTGCACGCTCGTCCATAAAAACGGATATTCCCCGACAAGGTTTTTATAGCCGCTTTCCGCGCGCGTAAGCTCCGTCCAAATATCCTCGGCAAAAACCATACAGCCGTTTTTGTCAGTCGCTATTTTCTCGCGGGCTTCCCTTGCGCCCGAGGCAAGCTCCCTGCATACTGTAAGAAGCTGCTCCGCGGTTTTCGGGGATGTGTCCAGCTCCATAAGCTGTTCTATACTAAGCCGATAGTAATTCGCGCCGTGGCATATCATATACATCAGACAGGCGAACGACATGAAAGCTGCCGTACCTCTCATCGCCTTAAGAACAGTTTTGCCACGCTTTTTGCTTCGCCTTATCCTTACGGCAAGCAAAATTATCATAAATATCAACAGCGGCAGCGCCAGCACGACCAGCAGCTCTGTCAGCGAAACCGGTATCAGACCTGTAACAAATCCGAGCGGCACGGTTACAGCCTTGAACAGCCCGCGCGAAAAAACATATTCTGTAACTTTTGGAAACATGGGCAGCAAAAAATACATGGCTGCTGCCAATATAAGAGGATAAAAAATCCAGGTTGCCTTAAGGAATTTCTTCATATATATCCCCCTTTGACTGCCGTCATGAACGCCGCGCTGCTAAGACACTTTCCGACATAATTATACAACAATTTTTTCTTCTCGTCAACCCTTTACAATAAGGAAAATCCCACGCGGAATTAACCTCATGGGATTTTGGATAATTTATTTCGGGTTTTCAACTGCCAGAGTGTCCTCTGTCGCCATTCTGTAACCTACTCCGACTTCGGTGAAGATATAACGCGGTGAGGACGGTTTCTTCTCTATTTTGCGCCTTATATTCGCCATATTTACTCTTAAAATTTGATTATCTCCCATAGCGCTTGGTCCCCACAGCTGATTGATAAGATAATCGTATGTAAGCACATGACCCGCGTTTTTGCCTAAAAGCGCAACGATTTTAAATTCGCTTTGCGTAAGACCCACATCGCTGCCTCCAACGCTTACTCTAAACAACTCATAGTTTATCTCCAGGTCGCCCACCGAATACTTGTGAGAAACCAGCATATCCGGCGCCTTATGTCTGATAGCCACTCTGATTCTGGCAGAAAGCTCATCGGGCGAAAACGGCTTTGTTATATAATCATCTGCGCCCGCGTCAAGAGCCGCTACCTTTTGTTCCACATTCAGGCGACCCGAAACCACCACAACGGGAATAGATGACCACATGCGAAGATTGGTAAGAAGCTTCATTCCGTCCATATCGGGTAAACCAAGATCCAACAAAATGATATCGGGAGGATTGCTTGATAATGCTTTTTGCGCTTCTAAACCGCTGGTTACGATATCCGCCTCAAAATCCTCGGTTCGGAGAAGCATATTCAATGAGCAAGCCATTTCCCTGTTATCCTCAACTATCAGCGCTTTGAAACTCATACTCATGACGTATCATCTCTCCCGCAGTTTTCGCAAATACTTAAATCGCCTGCGGCTGCGTATGAAACGCATTGCGATTGATATGCAAGTTTTTGCTTTTATATTTGGTTTTTTTATTTTATAGAGGAAGTGTAAAGGTAAACTCCGCGCCGTTGTCGGAATTCCCTCCAAGCAAACTTCCTCCATGAAGCTCTACAATAGTTTTACACAATGAAAGCCCTACTCCCATACTCCTTACCGTACCTGAATCCACGCCTCCTGTGCGCTCCGTGAATAGTTCTTCGATTACCTCCTCGGAGATACCCCTGCCGTTATCGCAAAAGCGAAATTCCGCGAATCCGTTATTAATCCTGAGAATGATCTCTATTATGCTTGCCTCTCCGTGACCTGCCGCGTTTTCCAACAAATTCTGCATTACCTGCTCAATCAACTGGGCGTCCATCAAAACTTCCGACGGCTGGTCGGGAACGGTAGAAATCACGGCAACATCACTGTGCAGCCGTCGAAAACGCAGAGCCGCCTCCGAAATTATTTTCTCCGCCGACTCGCGGCGTTTTATCAAAGCTTGAGCAGATAATTTTCCGCTTGTTAAAATAATTATGTTCTCCGTCATCAGCATAAGCTGGTCAACGCTGCTGCCTATTCCCGATATCAGAAACTCGCGTTCCCGATCCGTAAGCACTTCTCCTCGTTCGGCAAGCATTTCGGTTGAAAGCTTTACCGAAGCCAGCGGCGTTCTCACATCATGCGCCATAGAGCGCAGCAAAACAGCGCGAATTCTGTCTTCCTTTGCACATTTTAAAGCACTTTTGTTTCTGCCAACAATAAAACTTATTGCTGTCCCCGCGGACAATACAATAACAAGTTCCGCAACTTCCTTCACGGAAATGTTTCCATTAAATATTACCGTCAGGGCTGCTCCAACAAGAGCTATGAAAAAGCCGTAATACTTGTCAGTCTTTTCTGCGGCGACTGCTGTGGCAAGCAGAAAAACCGCTCCAAATCCGGCTGCTCCCGTCAAAAACTTCAGCATAAGGCATGCGCTAACTGCCGCGGCAAGACAAATTCCCGTGACAGCAATATTTTTCATGCTTGTCTTAAAAGTCTGCGGTTTTGGCATTGTCTGCTCCTTTATTGGCAACAGATACGAGCTGGAAAATTGCTCGAAAGTCCATCTGTTGACATTATACCACTTTTTTCTGTAAATTTCTATACTTTTTTGCATCGTTAGAGCGTAAAAATTTCTTTACATAACAGTTGCACAGATAAACTTTTTATGTTGTTATACCGAATCAAGGGCTGACCCTTTACCCAAGAGTTCAGCCCAACTGACTGTATATAAAATGTTAATCTAAACCAAATTATTTTAATTTAAATTTCTCCGCGGACTGCCTGAATACGAACCACTTTGCTTCACAGTGTGTTGCATTTTCAGGCGCTCGCGAAAAATTTCCTGCGTAATTATTATTTTGCAATAACTTTTCTACAAACTTAGGGGCTGAACCCTTAACCAAGAATTCAGCCCCAATAACCGATGTGCCATCACATAATTTTTTTCATTATCAGCTGAGAAAAAGCAACACTAAAATTCAAAGCAGCAAAATTGAACCAGAATAAACAGCTATAAAACCCATGACAGAGCGGCAGCAAAAAATACGCTAAAAACTTCAAGCCATATATACTGTGCTGTCTTTTACAATATCCTTACATTATTCCTATTGCGCCGTCATAAAGTCCCGCTAAAGCCAAAATCACAATATAGCCAAGGAAACGAATGGAGTAGTTTTTAGCGGCGGATTCCGACGTCAAAAAGCTCCCGCTTTTTCCGGCGGCTATACGAAGCAGCAGCGCGGACATATCTCCCGAAGCGTCTGCCCCGAAAGCTGCAAGCGCCACAGTTATCGCTGCCGATGGCAGCAGAAGCCACCCTGACGCCCCCTCCGCCGAAGCGGCAAGATTTAAAGCGGTACCCATTCCGCAGCACAGCGGAACGGTCCACACTACCCATTCGCCCAGCGCGAAATATCCCAAAATATATTCCGCCAACAAAAATATCCCGCCATAAATAAAACGGCTCAGGAAAAAAATCAGAAAGCTTCCCTCGGCTTTCAGTGTAAACGCCTGCGACAACGCCGAAAAATCTGCGCCGCCGAATATCATAACCGCGCCGCAAACTGCGCCGCATACCGATGCCAGTCCCATAAGCAGCATATTTCCGCGTTGGTGCAGAAGCGGCTGCCTTACGCGGCGCACCGGCTTGTCCGATTCCAAGATTTCCTCTGCCGATATGGATTCCTGTCCTGTTTCAGCGGTGTTTTCGGGGGGCTGAGCAAACTCACGCTTGTCCTCCTGCGGCACGAGCATGGTGTTGATTACATTTTCCATTGTCTTTACGCTCCTTTTCTATAAAGATTTTATTCGGCTCTCTGCGCACATATTACTTAATATCAAAATAAAAAACACGAATTTTTTGAGCTTTACTGTTGACAATACGGAGGAATTATGTTAAAGTATTTATTGGGTGAGTATATGGATATTGACATGGAGAGAGTCCTTGATATTATCGGCGGTAACCCAAGATTTACTGATCCATCCGCGGATGAAACCGGATATTACATATTCGCCAATGGCAACATTATACGAGCAGAGCACGTTTCGCTGTATTACGAAAAGCTTGCATACGCTGCCGAAAACGCGGACAGTCTTATTGCCGAGGGCTTTCAAAAGGAGTTCTTCAGGTTTTACGGGGTAAACCGCGAAAAAGCTGTTTCGCCCGAAAGCATGTGTAAGCGGCTGATTTTTGACAGCTTCATTCTGGTTCCCGAAATAAGGACGATAGAATGCTGCGTTTCAAATCCCTACTTTATGTCTGGACATTTTATAGAATATGTGTGGAACCATGACTGGATTTTGCAAAGCGTATGGATAAACTGATTTTTTTGAAATGGCAGACTGCTTTTTCTCAGAAATGTCTGTTCAAAACACGCTTACACAATTGAATATTCAGCATGGCGTACATTTTAAAGGAGCTATACCACAAATGAGAATGAGAAGAAAGAAAAATCTTGACGAGCGCATTGCGGCATGCAAGCCCGTAATGCTTTATATGCAGTGCCAGAACGAGCACGCGGGTGAGCCGCTGTCCGATGAATTTTTTGCGGATTCCGGAAAAACTTTTGGAAACGACAGACCTCTTTTTCTGGAGATAGGCTGCGGAAAGGGAGGATTTGCTATCGATTTTGCGCGGCAAAACCCTGATATAAATCTTATCGCGATAGAGAAAACTCCGAACGTGCTGGTTACAGGTATGGAAGAGGAAATGAAGCTTGGACTGCCCAATCTGCGATTCTGTCTGGGTCAAGCGGAATATCTGGAGCATATGTTCCGCGCAAATTCTGTTGACAGACTTTTCCTAAACTTCAGCTGTCCGTTCCCCAAAAAGCAATATGCCAACCATAGACTTACCCATGCGCGGTTTCTCGAAATATATCGAAAAGTGCTTAAAGAGGGGGCAGAGATTCATCAGAAAACCGACAATATGCATTTTTTTGAATTTTCAATAGAGCAGTTTTCACAATACGGATTTCCGCTGAAAAACGTCAGCCTTGACTTACATAACAGCGGCTTTGAGGGCAATATTATGACAGAATACGAGAAGCGCTTCACCGATATGGGACAGCCGATTTACAGGCTGGAGGCGGTAAATATCAGAAAATGACAATGGAATACAAAGTAATAAAACGCTCAGAGCTGAGCCGCGGATTATTCCGCAGCTTTATAAGACGGCAGGTCGTAACGGACTGCTGGCGGCGCGTTGGCGGTCAATGGACGATAAAAAGTGACCCGTTTACAGATGACTGGAGCGAAAGTGACTACAAGGTACTTATATCCTGCCTTAAAAATACGCTTGACACAGGCGGCTTTGTTTACGGGGCTTTCAGCGGCGGCACGCTCAAGGGATTTGTGTCGGTGGAATCCGAGCCTATGGAGGGTGGGTATCTCGACCTTTCATCTATCCATGTATCGGAGGACTTTCGTGGCAATGGTATAGGAAAGGAGCTTTTCCGCGCAGCTGCCGAATGGGCAAAATTGCATGGCGCAAAGCGGCTGTATATCTCAGCGCATTCCGCGGTGGAAAGTCAGGCGTTTTATAAAGCTATGGGCTGTGTGGACGCCGAAGTCTGCAATAAAAAGCACGTGGAAGCCGAACCGTTTGACCGCCAGCTTGAATATAAAATACTGTAGAGAATTGCACATTTTTTCTGACCGCGTTATAATCGGTTTAAAAAGTATCATGATAATATACGCGGGCATTAAGAACGATTTCTTAGAGCCATTTCGGCATACAGAAGTATGTAATTGCGCGGCAGACCTTGGATATTTTAAGGCGTTTTTTACGGCAATACAGTAATCAGAAATATCAATTAAGAAACGCATAGATATTCAGATGAAATGAGTGCAGTGAGATGCTTAACACACTCTTTACAAGGAGGAGCATTATGAAAAAGATTACAGGAACCTTCCCCAGCAGCACAGGGCTTTGCGACATACATTTTTATTTTTATGTTCCCGAAAAGCCCAAGGCGCTGCTTATGCTGTCGCATGGTATGTGCGAATATATTGAGCGATATAAGGACTTTGCGCGTTTTCTGTGTGAAAATGACATTATTCTTTGCGGCAACGACCACATAGGACACGGAAACTCCATAACAAGCGACGATATGCTGGGTTATTTTGGTTTGAACAAGGGCTATATCCATATGGTGAGTGACCTGCACCGCATGAAGCTGGCGGCGGAAAAGCTCTACCCCGATATCCCGCATTTCCTTATGGGGCACAGCATGGGCAGCTTTCTGGCGAGAATATATTTCTCAAAATACGGCGACCGCTGGAGCGGAGCCATATTTATGGGAACTGCGGGAGGAATCACGGGTTCCGCCCCGCTGCGCCGCGTAATGGAGACCATATCGCGCAATCACGGCGATCTGTACCGCCACAAATTCGGCACGCGCATGGTTTTCGGAATGTTCAACCTGCGCACGGAAAACCGCCGCACTCCAAACGACTGGCTTTCCCGCGACGATAAAAACGTTGATAAATTCTGCGCCGACCCCAAGTGCAATTTCACATTCACCATCGCGGGCTATAAAGATTTGCTCAACGCTCTGCTGTGCTGCAACAGCGCTCCCGTTGTAGAAAACACTCCCACGGATACGCCCATACTGTTCCTGAGCGGCGGCATGGACCCTATTGGAGAATATGGACAAGGAGTCCGCACTGCCTGCATAAAATATATGGAGCACGGCTGCGACGTAAATATCCGCATTTACCGCGAGGCGAGGCATGAGCTTATCTTCGAGCTTAACCGCGAAGAGGTAATGAACGATATTCTGGAATTCCTTATTAAAAGAATATGATATCCGACTAATGGGGAAGGCTGACATAAAATTAATGATATAATAACAGCCGCGGCGGATATAATGAACGGAAGCGGCTGTTATTACGCGGTTTGCGGCGGACTTGCGCTTGAGTTGTTTCTCGGCAGAGAAACACGCGGTCACGGGGATATAGATATCTGCGTTTTCCGGAATGAGCGAGATAAAATTATTCATTATATGCAGCCGACGGGCTGGGATATTTATGAAATGCTTGACTGCGGAATGTGCCATAAAATTACCGATATAAACCGTCAGATTAAGCTTAAATGCAATGTTTTCTGCGTCTGCGGAGAATGCGCAGTGCTGTGGTTAAAACCGGCTTAAGGCGAGAATATGTTCTTCATAGATATAAACGAAACGGACTCTCCCGACAAAAATTTTTTAGAGCTTCTTTTTGACGATGAATCCGCTGAATGCTTTATCTACACGAAGAACGATAAAATACAGCGCCAACGGGACAAGGCAATCCTGTCCTGCGGCGGTATTCCCTATCTTTCGCCCGAGCTGGTGCTGATGTATAAATTAACGGATACTGCCCGTGAGGTCAACCGCACGGATTTTGAAACATATGGACGACAAATAGAAGCAGTGGCTGGATAATGCCCTTAAAACCGCGTATCCCAACGGTCACGAATGGATAATCAACAAATATTCGGAGGGGCTGCCCAATGACTTATGACGAATTTCTCTCGGGGATAGGCGAATATAAGGTGCTTTTTGAAAAGGGCTTGAAAAAGCAGGCAAACAAGCTGCTTTTCAAATTTGCGGAGGATTTTAAAGCAAACGTCGGCGAAGCGGAGGCGGACGAAATACTGTTCCGCTTCTGCCGCGAATATCTGGACGAAAAATGTCTGCCGTTCGCGGATAAAGATCTGCCGTTCCAGATAACGGAGCTTTTAAACGATTATATCAGCCGCGAAAGTGAAAAAAACAAAATGCCGCATCTGCGCTGGGCATTTCAGCTTTTCGGAAAATACCGTAATCCGCACGACCCAAACAACGAGCATGACCCTCTCGCGAGCCTTAAAAAAGCGTATTATCACCCCGAATGCGACCAATTAACGGCGGAACTTTATTTTAACAAGCAGATAGAGTGGCTGGACTGGGGAGCGCACCACTTCCCCGACTGCTGTATCATTGCCCGCGATTCTTACATATCAACGGTTGAGGAAGCTGAAAAAATACTTAAGGAAAAGAAAATAAAGCCCGAACTTACGGCGAAATTCCGCTATTATGTCACGCTTTACAAGCTCTTTTACGAATGGTCTGACGGCGGCAGAAAAGAAGATTTTGCGGAGCTGTGCGAAAAGGCGGGACTGGAGTTTCACACGGTCAAGGCCTTTTACTACAAGAAAACAGGAGGACAAAAATGATAAAACATATTGTAATGTGGAAATTCAAAGAGGGAGAGCGCGAAAATATGCTGCTTTTCCGCGACAAACTGCTGTCTCTCAAAGGGCAGATATCCGAGATACGCGCTATGGAGGTGGGGATAAATATGAACCCCTCCGACCGCAGCTACGACGCGGTGCTGGTGTCGGAATTTGACAGCATGGAGGCGCTGGCGGCATACAGTACCAACCCGCTCCACGTGGCGGTATCCGATTTCTGCAAGAATATACGCACCGCCTCAGCGAGCGTTGACTATGAATTCTGAGCGTGTCACACATGAGTTCCCGCCTGTGTATGACCATAATTCGCGGGTGCTGATACTGGGAACCATACCTTCACCGAAATCACGGGAACGCGGATTTTATTATATGCACCCGCAAAACCGATTCTGGAAAATGCTGTGCGCCGTTCTGGGGGAAGCGGTTCCCGATGACATAAACGGCAGACGGGATTTGTGCCTGAAGCACGGCGTAGCCTTGTGGGACATGCTGGAAAGCTGTGAAATAACGGGCGCGGAGGACAGCTCCATCAAAAACGCCAAGCCCAACGACATTCGGCTTATCCTAAACGGCTGCCCGATAAGGGCGGTGTTCACAACGGGGAAAAAGGCACACGCGCTCTACGGCAGATATTTCCCCGACCTGTCAGCGGATATCTGCCTGCCCTCCACCAGCCCCGCCAACCGTACCATAACCGAAGCGAAAATACTGGAGGAATTTTTTAAAATTGCCCAATATTTGTAAAATTAATGATTTAAAGCGGTGGGAGCTGAAGTCCACCTGAAACGGCGTCGGGCATATTGCCCGACGCCATTTTTGTTATCAATCCGTGCCTTTGTCTTCCATATAGTCCAGACTGCCCATGTCGTAATCGTCAATCTTTAAGTCATTATCATCAAAATAGCCATCGACCATCGCGTCATCGTCATCGGGCAGTTTGACTTTATGGTATGCTTTTCCGTCTTCATCTGTGTATTCCGTTACCGTGTCCGTTGCTTCCCCTTTGTCGATTATATAGCCGATATCGTCAAGTTCGTCTGCGCCAACCTCTACGGCGGCTTCATCAAAATATGCGTCGACCACCGCGCCGACCTCGGCGCTCTCGGGCAGTTCAAGCCAGATACGCTCATATGTGTTTCCGTCCTCGGCAGTGTATTCGGTTACCCTGCCTGTCACTTCTATTCCGCCTACCAGAAAGCTGAATGTTTTGGCAATACCGTCAACGACCGCGCCGTCGGTAGCGGCATTGGCGGTAACCACGGACACAACGCCCGTTGCGGCGATTGCAGCCGCTATTATAAAAGGCTTTATGGAAAAATGTTTCATATTTTTGTCCTCCTCTATCCGCGACAAAACAGCGGTTTTGATTTCCTCAGCGCTTCTGTCTGCTTCCTGTTCCTCATCAAAGCATTTTTTCAGCAATTCTTCAAGCATAATCAAAACCTCTTTTCATCAGATAATCTCTGAGCTTACTTCGTGTTCTGGAGAGAGCGGAGCGCACCGAACTCTCGGAAAGATCCATTTTGCGCGCTATTTCGGGAGTACTCTCGCCGTAGAAATAATACCTTGCAAACATCTCGCTATCCCTTTCGGAGAGCGTAGAAAGACCCTCATCAAGGCAGTGTATCATTTCGCGGAGCTGCGCTGCTTCCTCAATCCGAAATCCGCTTGGTATGTCAAGCTCCGAAATGTCCTCAAAAGGCGGCTTCTCGGATTTAAAACGATCCTTTACGGCGTTTCTCGCTATTGCGGAAAGATACGAACGGAATCCGACGTGCGCATCAAGGTTTTCCCTGTGCTGCCAAAGCGAAAAGAAAACGTCCGAGCAAAGCTCGTCGATATCCTGCTCGGAAAACGTACCGCGCGAAAAATTGCGGATAACGGTGCGGACATATCCCGTATAGCAGTCCATAATTTCTTTTAAAGCAGTCGTATCGCCTTTTTTCAGCTTTACGGCAAGCGTTCTTTCCTTTGTCATAGCGTCCAAGACCTCCGAAGAAATGCTGCGCAGCAATCTTTTTTACTCTCTCACTGATATATACGACGATTTTTCGAAAACGCTGCAAAATATTAAAAAAACGCTGATAAAAATATAATCTCACCTCCCAAACAGGGCAGCTCACTGAACTGAATGTGTTTTACATCAGCGATTTCCGCCAAAAATCCGCCCCGCGAAAATTCGCCGCGGGGCGGATAAGTTTTATTCCGAGAATACCATAATACCTGCCTCTTCAAAAGCCCGCTTTACTTCCGCAAAGGTGCTGCCGGAAAATCCGCCGCCCTTGATAAGAACAGCGTATTTCTGCCCGGGGTACAAACCGTTCATTTTGCCGATAAACGACTTTGCCTCAACATACGCGTTGGTATTGCTTTCCGTTAAATAATCTATCAGAATTGTGATATCTTTCAGCTTTTCCTTGTCGCCGGCAAGCTCCGCGTCGGTAGACAGCTTTTCCGTTTCAAAAAGCCCCGCGCCCATTTCGGGCAGTATCTCCGCTCCGTTTTTCTCCGCTCCTCTTCTTGCGCTCTCAGTCACCCGCCACAGCGCGGTCAGGCGCTTTGAGGAATCCCCGATATCCTCAAGCAGGGAATAATCCACGGAATTGAAATTCGGAAATTTCGTATTGGAAAGAATTATAGTTTTAAAGCCCGCCGCCGAAAGCTCCTCAGTTATTTTACCAATATAATCCGAGGTTTCCTTATTGAACGGGGTAAGCCATGTTTTGCCGCCGTTTTCCGCGTAGTTATCCAGCCATGTCCAGCCCTCTACCGAGATGAATTTTATCCCCTCAATGCCGCTCGGGCTGATGTGATCCATAAGGGTATTTATGCGAGCCACGGGAGCAAGCTCCGCTTTTGTAATGATATCGCATATCTGCTCCGCTGTTAGCGCACCCTTGACACCCTCGCCGTCCTTTATTCCCTCAATACCGCTTTTGTAAAGAAAATATCCGTCCGCATCTTTCAGAGTTACCGCAGCGCCCGTATAACCGCCGCTCTTTGCCGCGGCAAGCGCACTGTTTAGGCTGCCCGTATTTAAAGCTGCGCCCTCAGGAAGAATAAATGTATTTTCAATGGAGCGCTCCTCCACAGGCGGCTCGACGCTTTCCACAGACTCGACAACAGGCGGAACGGTTTCCGAGTGAGATGTATCCTCCGCAGTGGGCGGAGTCCACACTGAACCGCTGTCAGATGTGTATTGCTCCCTGTTTTTGAAATAATCCATTATCGGCTTTCCCGCGCTGTATCCCACCACGCACAAAACAGCGGCGGCGGCAACGGTCAGTATCACCGCGAGCGTTTGTTTACCGCGGTTTTTCTTTTTGGAATATAAATTATAGTTGTGATGCTTTATTTTGATGTTGGTTTTTTTATTACCCATTACCGTCCTCCGATTTAAAGTTAATTTCCGAAGCCGTATATTTTTTTGCTATTTAAAAATTCACGGTATACCCAACCAAAACATAAAATCCCATTGAAACAATTCCGATGTATATGAGCATTATCGGGTAGCCGCGAAAAGCTCTGGGTATCTTGTCAGAATCCAGCTTTTCATGCGCAATATTGAGCATAAAGCAGGCGAGAAAAAATCCAATGCCCGTTCCGAATCCATAGCCTATATAGCTCCATATATCGTTCCCGTGGACGGAATTGAGGAAAAGAGCGCCCAGCACAGTGCAGTTTACAATGGCAAGATGAGCATGTTTTTTTATCCGCGCGAAAATATCGGGGAACAATCTCCACAAAAAAAGAAGTGCCAATACATACAAAATGCTTATTATCGTGATATAAACCAGCGGCATAAACAGATATCCAAGCTCCAGCGGAAGCAGCAGTCCATCAAGAAAATAGGTAATCACACTGGCTACGGTAGTCATAGCAGTCATGCCTATGGTAAAGCCCACAACATGATTGTTTTTGCGGGAGGCATATATTACCACGTTCGCACCAAGCGCCCTTTCAAAAATAGCGTTCTGAACGAAAATCGATACCATCGCAGTCGCAATGATCTTTGCAAAAGCCCCCATTACTTTCCGGCCCCCCTTCTGCCGACTATCACGCGGCATACAGCCGCGAGAATCCCCACAAGGATAAATCCGAAAAACGGAGATTTTGCCGCGGGCATAGGCTCGTCAAACAGATACAGCCCAAAAAAAGTTCCGTAGGCAAGCAGTTCGCGTATTATCCCGACAGCGAATGCCGCGCCTGCATAGCCCGCAATATAAATCAGCGCGTCTACCGCCATAACTCCGAAGGACTCAAGATAAAAGCGGCTTTCCGTTTTCGCGAGCAGCAGCAAATTTACAACGCTTATCTCAATATATATAAGCACCCCAGATACCGTTTCGGGAAAAAGCATTGAAAGCAAAAGCGCCGTGGGAATATAAACTGCTCCCGCTACAACAGCGTAAATCAAAATACGCATTGAATACATTATTTTGCGCGGGATAAGACGGCATATCATTATTGAAATGTAGGAAACCATAAAAAAGCAAAGCGACAAAACCAGCGCGCGCTCCGCGGTGGTGGCGGCAACGATTATCGGAGCGGTCACCAGCCCGCTCATAAGAACAATGTTCTGACGGAAAAATCCATCAAAATTTATCTTTGTTTTTTTCTCACTCATCTTTTCCCGCCCCCTTATCCTTGCGCTTGCGGTGATGCTTTATTTTTCCGTCAATGGGCGGGGTATTGTAGCGGTACTTTTCCGGCAGCTTTATCTCCTGAGTATCCGTAAGCTTTACGCTGCCGCGCTGAACCTGCGTGCGTGATTTCTCGTAAGAGTTGATGTAAGTCTTTTTCCAATAAAGAAGGTTTTCAACTATCGTGTCAAAGCAGCATGACAGCGCGCTTGTTATCAGCAGCGCGAACACAAAGCAGCCCTCCGCCTGACCAAAATACCTGAACATCATAGTAGTATATCCCAGAACCACCCCATATATTACCTTAGCGGCAGCCCTTTTGGGCACAAGCGGCGGCTCAGAGGCTATGAACAGAGTTCCGAACAGGAAATATCCCGAGGAAAGCTCAAGAAAAGCCGATTCCATTCCGCTCACATTAGGGCGGGGAAAGAAAAACGCCAGCAGCCATGCTGTACCGATAGCGGGCAGCGCCGCCCAAAAGCTGTTTGTGCCCCTTATCAGCATGCAGACCCCGCACACCAGTATTATCAGAATATTTACCGAACCGATGGCTCCTGAAACGTTCCCTAACAGAATATCGAAAGTGGAAGAGGTAGGCACGTTGCCCAGCTTGAGCGCATATTCCAGCGAACGCCCCAGTGTTCCCGAAAACTCCCCGAAAATGGGATAATGCTCACCCGCCTTTGTAAAGTACAGCATTTCAGCGGGATAGCAGATTATCAGAAAAGCGACGGCAATCGCAGGCGGCGGAAACAGGATATTGTCACTTCCTCCGCATATATGCTTGCCCAACCCAATACATATAACGGACGACATAACCACAAGTCCAATCGAGATGCTTGAAGGCATAAGCATGGAAGCCGCCAGCCCCCAGAACGGCACGGCATAGTCCTTGATATCATATGGAATCTTGCGGATAAGACAGCACACCCTGTCGGTAACCATACATAAAACCACGCTTAGTACGGATACCAGCAGCGCCCTCAATCCCATCAAAAACACAGACGGGATAAGCAAAGCCGCCATAAATATGAAACGTTCAAGATAAACCTTGCGCGGATCACGCGCGGCAAAAGACAACATGAAATTATTTCCTTTCAAAGTTTTGAGCAGACTGTCATTCCAGCCCCTTAAGAAGTCTGTTGGCAGCAGCAATATCCTCGGCTCTGAAAAGCGCCGTTCCCGCCACCAGCACATTTGCACCTGCAGCGCGGACTATTGCTGAGGTGCGGGTGTTTATGCCGCCGTCCACCTCTATGTCAAGCCCATTAAATCCGTTTTCTGCGGCATATCGGCGCAAGGCGGCAATTTTATCCGCGGTTTCGGGGATAAAACCTTGACCGCCATAACCGGGTTCAACCGTCATAACAAGAACCATGTCGCAAAGCGGCAGATATTCATACACCCGCTCTATTGGAGTCGCGGGTTTTACGGCGACCGCCGACCTTATTCCGCGCGCTTTTATATCACTAAGCGCCGCGGAAACGTCGCAGCGGCTCTCAACATGGATATCTATAAGACTCGCGCCCGCCTCCGCAAAAAAACCTATCTGTTTGCGTGGGTCGTCTACCATCAGATGAACGTCAAGAAACATATCAGTGGAGTTCCTTACGCATCTCAGAACCGGAGCACCGTAGGAAATCTGCTCCACAAAAACGCCATCCATAACATCAAAGTGTATCCAATCGACCCCCGCGAGTTTGCAGCGGTCTATTTCGGCTGAAATTTCCTCCAGCCTGCAAGCAAGCAGGGAGGCGGAGGTAAGTATCTCTATTTTGATCAGACCCTTTCAATATTTCGCTTTTCACTTTTTTACCGCTATCAGCGGTATCGTCATCTCGTCCGCGGTAAGCCCCGCGTGATTGGCAACAAAATTTTTGCTTTTTTTGTTATACAGCGATATATCCCCCACGGCTATCGCCAAATAATCACCCAGCATTTCGTCAAGACGCGGGTGGGGAGTTCCCCTGCCGAAAAGCTCCCGTTTCATAGCTTCTTTTTTCGGCATAAGCAGAAACGAATCGGGGAAATTCTTCGCGAAAGCGGCTTTTAACTTCTCCTCCATGCCCTTTTTGACAAAAAGATTAACGCACCGCGGCTCTATTGAGGGCATTCTTACAAGACACTCCATAATATCGGGGTAATCAGTTACGACTTTCTTTGGACTGTCAACATGTCCGTGGTCGGCAGTTATTATAAGCAGCGTATCGGAAAGCCGCTCCGAAAGCGCCTCCGCCGTTTGCTCAATTTCCCTCAGCACCTTTTTTGATCTTTCGCAAAAGCAGCCCTTTCGGTGCATTATATTATCGGGCTGATCCCAATAGGCGTAGATATACTTCTCGCCGTCTTTGGCGCACAGGCTCTCCACCTCGCGGCACAGAGCGCCGAAATCTTCGGGGTGCGGTTCGGCAAAAGGAGCGAGAAAATGCGCGTCATAGCCCGCCGCTCTTATGCGGCTGCATATATCGTCGTACGGCAGATATTTCCACGCGGCGCGCTCTCCCTCAATAGGCTTGTCGGTATCAAAATCCTGATTAAGAAAATATACCACGTTTTTGTCAAGCTCGGGAAAATATCCCGTCCAGCCCAGCCATGAGGTCTGTACAGGGAACAGACCGCTGTCCATCGCCGTTGTCGCCGCTACGGTAGTGGGCGGAAACACAGAGGAATACGTTCCCCTGAGATTGCGGCGGAAAAATCCATTTGTGTCAAGATTGGCTTCGATGATATTTTTTCCCATTCCGTCCAACAGCATAACCACGATGTTTTTGTACCGCTTCTCCAGCAGTATGTCCGCGAGAGGCAGCGTGGAGTTTGGCGGCGTAACGCCAAAATGCTTCATCACCGAGCAGGCAAGATTTACGATACAATTGTCGTAGTCCGGATATAAAATCTTCATGCCCGCGGCTTCCTCCCATTTACAATTAAGCTTCTTTTTACACCATACATATATATTCTATAATAAATGCTCCGTTAAGTCAATAAGAATTTTGCATTTTTTCTGATTTTTTTGTATAAGTGCGTGAAAATGTTCTAAAGCGCACGAAAAATAAGCAATATATTTTGTTTATTTTTTCTGTTAAGTTTGGGTTGAAAAAAAACGTTTTTGGTGGTATAATATTGCTAATCATAATCAGAGCCGAGTCTTATAACCGGCACAGGCTGACAAAAGCAGTTTTCCCGAACGCTCACGCATATATCCGCGTATATGTGACCCCACGAAGCCAAAGAAGCAATCCGCTTTCCGCGGCTTCTTTTCATACTCAAAAGGATAACTGCCAGAAAATGAAAGTGAGGAAATCAGATGCTGAATTGCAACTACGGAGAAAAATTTATCAAGGAAGGACTTACCTTTGATGACGTTCTGCTTATCCCCGCGAAAAGCGAGGTAACGCCGAACATGATCGACATCAAGACCAATCTTACCAAGGACATCATGCTCAACACACCAATAATGACCTCCGCCATGGACACCGTTACGGAATCCAAGATGGCAATAGCCATCGCTCGCGAGGGCGGCATAGGGATCATACATAAGAATATGTCCATCGAGCAGCAGGTCGACGAGGTGGACAAGGTAAAGCGCTCCGAAAACGGAGTTATCGTTAATCCTTTCTTTCTTTCTCCTAACGACAGCGTTTCCGACGCGGACGGTCTGATGGGAAAATATAAGATATCGGGCGTTCCGATAGTGGAGGAAGGAAAGCTGGTGGGAATATTCACCAACCGCGACCTGCGCTTCATATCCGACCCCAATCAGAAGATAGGCGAGGTAATGACAAGTGAGCACCTGATTACCGCACCTGTAGGCACAAATCTGGCTCAGGCTCAGGAGATACTTAGGCGTCATAAGATAGAAAAGCTCCCGCTGGTAGACGATAACGGCTATCTTAAGGGGCTTATCACGATAAAGGATATAGAAAAATCCGTTCAGTACCCCAATACCGCGCGCGACAAGTCGGGAAGACTGCTTTGCGGCGCGGCTATCGGAATAACCCCCGACGTGCTTGACAGGGCGGGAGCGCTGATAAAGGCGCAGGCGGACGTTCTTGTGCTCGATTCGGCGCACGGGCACAGCAAGAATATAATGGACGCGCTTGACAAAATCAAAAACGCGTTCCCCGATACGCCCATTATAGCAGGCAACGTGGCTACCGCCGCTGCCGCCGAAGACCTTATTAGAGCGGGAGCGGACGCCGTAAAGGTAGGTATCGGACCGGGGTCAATATGCACAACGCGTGTTGTAGCGGGTATCGGCGTGCCGCAGATTACGGCTGTTTATGACTGCGCCTGCGCGGCGGCGAAGTATGGTATCCCGATAATCGCGGACGGCGGCATCAAGTATTCGGGCGATATCGTCAAGGCGCTCGCAGCGGGGGCTAATCTGGTAATGCTCGGCTCGCTGCTGGCGGGCTGTGAGGAAGCGCCCGGTGACGTTGAAATATATCAGGGCAGAAGCTTCAAGGTATACCGCGGCATGGGAAGCCTTGCGGCAATGAAGAAAGGCTCGGCGGACAGATACTTCCAGGATAAGAACAAGAAGCTTGTTCCCGAGGGCGTCGAGGGGCGCGTACCCTATAAGGGAGCGCTGGCGGATACCATCTATCAGCTTGTCGGCGGTATCAGAAGCGGTATGGGTTACTGTGGCTGTCCCACTATCCCCGAGCTTCAGGAAAGAGCGGAGTTTGTGAAGATAACCGGCGCGGGTCTTAAGGAATCTCACCCGCACGATATCTACATAACCAAGGAAGCACCCAACTATTCCGCGAGTATATAATCAGCGCCGCACAAACAGACAGTGTTTGTGCGGCGAATATAATATGTATTTCGGGAGGCTTTATGAGGGATAATGAAAACTTTGACCGTGAATTGTTCAATATTTTCCGGCTGTTTTTTGACGGCGAGCCGACTTCGTTTGAAGCCGCAAACACGAGCCGCGGCGACGAGGATTTCCGCGAGGCAGTCACGGTAAATTGCGGTTCGGGCGTGAAATACATGATAAAGCTTGACGACAACGATTTTACCTTTCCCGAAAAAATAGATATGTGGCGGAAAACCGCCGAGGAATACCGCGGGCTGGGATATTATTGTCCGAGGATACTCCCCGACAGGGAGGGGAATTATCCCATGGTATCCTATAAGGGTCGGCGCTGCGTGGCTTACGTGGAGGAATTTTCGCCCTACCGCGCGGCGGAAAACTTTGAGGGCGCGAACGCTTGCGAATATATGAGGGACGCTTGGATAATGACGGCGAAAATAGCGTCAAAGCGCCTTTCGTATACGGAATATCCGTCGGGCTACTGCCTTTTCGATACGTTCTGCCCGAGCGACAAAACGGACGAGGTTCTGGAAAACGCGCTGGAATGGGAGAAGTATTCCCGAACTCTTCCCGACGAGCTCCGACCGCAGCTTCAGAAAATATGGGGGTTATGGACGGAAAACAGAAAAGAGCTGGAGAAGATATACCGCGGCTTGCCGACCTCGGTCTTTCAGGCGGATCTTAACCCGACCAACATAATGCTTGACGAGAACGGAAAATTCGTCGGGGTGATAGACTTCAACCTCTGCGGGAAAGACGTTTTTCTGAATTACCTCTTTCGCGAGGTGCGAGCGGGCGACTATGAAAAAGAGCTGAACGCGCTCTTTGCCGCGCTTAAGACGGTGAGCGGACACTACCGCTTCTCGGAGCCCGAAAAGCGCGCGGCGCTGCCGCTGTACCGCTGCCTCAAGCCGCTGTGGTTGGAAAAGCTTGACGGGCTTAAGGCTCTCGGGAGCGATATTCCCGCCGTTAAGGCTTTTCTTGATGAAACAGAAAATTCCCTTACCGCGGATATCGATTTTACCGTTTACATGAATTGAACTCGGAGCATAACGCTGCGTATCAGAAACAGAAAGGAGAGCATATTTGTGAAGCTTGTGTTTATAATCGGCGATGCAGCCGTGGGCAAAATGACCGTTGGGCAGGAGCTTATGAAAATAACCGATCTGCGCCTGTTTCACAATCATATGACCATCGAACCCGTGCTGGAAATATTCGGCGATTTCAACGGCGACGCGATAACCAAGCTGCGGCACGTCATTTTTGAGGAGTTCGCGAAAACGGATAAATACGGAATGATATTTACATATATGTGGGCGTTCGATATGCAGTCCGACTGGGATTATATCGAGTATGTCAAAAGCATTTTCAAGCCCTACGGCACGGAGTTTTACTACGCGGAGCTTGTCGCTTCCCCCGAAACGCGGCTTGAAAGAAACGCGACGGAAAACCGCCTGCGCTGCAAAGCCTCAAAAAGAGATTTGGATGCTTCAAACCAAAGGCTTATTAACGACGACAAAAATCACCGCCTCGAGAGCTTTGACGGAGAAATAAAATTTGAAAACTACATCAAAATCGACAACACAGAGATCCCTCCAGACGCTGCCGCAAAAATAATAAAAGAGAGGTTTTTGCTTTAAATCGGGCTTTAATGCTCATGTACGGTAAAGAAGCAAGCAACCGAAAACAAGAGATAGACCGCCAGCACCACACTATTCCGAACCAAAGAAACCAAAGACCAAAAGACAAGCACCGTGGAAATGTGTATAACTTGCTATTCTGTCATGGAA
>CAJTMU010000022.1 GCA_910577365.1 uncultured Oscillospiraceae bacterium
TACGAGCAGGGCGGCGGGCTGAAAAACGGCTTTTCTGCGGCTGCGCATAGGTTTGTGATGAAGTATGACTGCTCAGGCATCATTCTTTCAAATTACTACACCGCGGATACCCCCGAGGCTTATGCGGAGTATCTGGGCAGCGGCTCGGGAATAGGGTATGAAAACTGGCTTTACGAAACAAACGAATATGTCTGCCGCACGCTGTCTGAGGTAGTGCGCGGAACGAACAACTCTACCGCAGTGGGACTGCTTATCTCGGATATGTGGGCGAATTATACCTCTAACGAGGAAGGCTCGGTGACTGCAGACAGCGTTCAGGCGCTGTATGACGGATTTTGCGATACAAAAAAGTATATTGAAAAAGGATATGCGGATTTTACTCTGGTAAAGGCTTACGGCTCCACGGGAGATGGTTCGCTCAAATTTGACAGCGTAGTTTCATGGTGGTATAAGCTGGCTCAGAGCAGCGGAACAAAATTGTATGTGCTGCACCTTAACGAGCGGATTGGTCAGTATAACGGCTGGTATGAGGATCAGCTTCTGCGGCAGCTGAGCACAATGGAGGATTATCCCGACATCGGAGGCAGCGCTTTCAATTCGCTTGCGTCGCTTTCGGCAAACCCGCTCGGAAGTACCGATACACTGTTGAAATACTTCTCGGAGCAGATAAATCCTGATACCATTTTTGAGGATTTGGAGATGATATCTCCAACAGAGCTAAGCTATGTTACGTTTGATAATTCGGTCAAGTTTATGGGAACCTTTGATGAGAATTTCGGCGTGCTTTTCGACGGAAAGGAAATAACACTTAACGAAGCGGGAAACTTCTTTATACAAAAAGACCTTGAGGTCGGCTGGAACAGCTTTGTTATCGAGCATAAGGGAAAGCGTTACGAATACTCGATAAAGCGTGACGTGGATGTGCTTCGCTCCATTGAGCAGACCTCGGATATAATCGTCGAGGGCGGAACGCAGCTTTCACTTGTGGCGACAGCGTACCGAGGGTCAAATGTGTCCGCAACCATCGGAGGGCAGACGATAAACCTTACCGAAAAGGGAAGCAGCGACGAGCTGGACGCAAACGGCTCATACGCGCAGTTTGTGGGATATTATAAGGTAGCCGAAGGCATCATAGGCGAAAAGCAGTATCTTGGAAACATTTCGTTTTATGCCGCTTACAGCGGTCTGGTGGAATATATGACGGGCGGCAGCGTTACTATTGAGGCTAAGCCCGAGCCGCCCAAGCCAATAGAATCAGAAATAGCTGTTGACCAGTCCAGCGTAGGCTCGGGCGAGGTTGTGGGAACTATCTCGCCTGTGGTGTCCGACACCGAAACGGTGGAATATATACGGGTCACTAACAACTACACCGACGTTTACGACGCTCTTACAACGGGGGCTATACCCTCGCCGATGTTCTCGCAGCTCCCCGCGGGAACGCTGGATTACATAAAGAATTATTCGGGTGAATATATCATAACCACATCCGGAAAGCGCTTTGCAGCCTCAGACGTTACCACATTTACCGATACGGGTCTGGGTTACAACAGTCTTGTTGTAAAGGAGATAGGCAACAGCGGCGTAAAGAGCTTTATAAATCTGCATATGGACTATAAGCCAAGCTTTAACGTGACCGCCGCCCTGCTCGTAAACCCTATCCAACAGCAATCCCACGTCCAAGTCCACATAACAGTGCAAACCCGCTTTCTGCGCCATTTCGCATGCGACAAAAAGCGCGTCATTTGTTCCCATGTCAAGATCGAACAGAGCTTCGCCGTCACTTTCCGATCTAATGATAACCGCATTCATCTTAAGACCTATAAGCCCGATATAAAGCTCCGCAAGCTCTCCGCGCAGCTCACTCTCCGACACATCTGCATCAGCTGCAAAATCTACTCCAGGGGTTATTACCACGGCCCGCATACCGTTCTGCAAATAAACCATGCTCTCCGCGCGGGGAGCTTCCTCTTGTGCTTCGTTCGTTTGGGCAGTAAAATCATTTTCTGCGGGCTGGGCATCCGCACTTATAGTACACATAAGCATTCCCGCTGCTATCAGCGCGGTAAGAAGACTTTTTAACAGCTTTTTCATTTTCATTTTCCCCATTTTTGTATTTATCTTTTTATTTTTAATGATTTTAAGTTCTGTTGACCCATATTGATTTATAATAATTTTTTAAACGGCACAAACGCTTTGTATGTGTGCCGACGCGACGCGATAACATCATTTCACTTTTCTTTAACGGAATCATTTTTTGATTTTGCAAAATAATAACGATGAGGTTCAGCTAAAACATTTGTTGGCAAAGCCGACGAATCAGCTTGTTAAAAGAGTTATTGCACCGCAATGTTGACGCAGGAAATTTTTTGCGAGAGCCTTAATGCACAACACGCAGCGAAGCGAAGTGCTGCGCATTAAGGCGGGTCGCGAAAAATTTTAAATTTAAATAATTCAGATTAGATCAACACTTTGTATACAGTCTAAATATTCGTCGGCCTTGCCGACGAATATTTTAAAAGTTCTGCGCACTTAAAGCAAAAATCGTTATCCTATCTCCCAACAGCTGCGGACAGCCGCAATCTCATCGTTTACCTTTTCCTTTACCCCCGCGTCGGGAGCGAAAACGCTCCGATAGCTGTAAAGGCAAACTCCCCCATAGGAGCGAAGCTCCAAAGCATACCTTATCTGCCTCGAGAGGATATTCTCATCCGTTATCCATTCAGTTTTGCCTGCGCCCGCCCAGACGTCCTCCAGACCCACCTTTGACACAGAAAGCCCTACTACAAGCGGTATCCCGCCCGACTGAGCCATATCGCTCCATTGGGAAGCGCACGTTTCATACGGCTGCGTGGAGTTATTGAATCCGTAATATATCTGCGGCATTACATAATCCAGATATCCGCGCTGTGAGCACCACTTTTTTACATCGGCGTACATCTGATTATAATTGTTCTCAACGCTTCCCTGACAGCTAACGCTGAAAAGCGCGCTGTTGTTGGCGGATTTTACCGCGCCGTAAATGCCGCTTACCAGCTTGTCGCAGTTCGCCAGTCTGAAAGCGGAAATAGTATCAAACCCGCTCTGTGAGAACGCCGCACTGTCAAACGAGAAATCAGTGGTGGGATAAAAATAATCGTCAATATGCAGCCCGTCAACATCATAGTTCGCGGCAATCTCAGCCGCGCCTTTCGCGATGTAATTTATAACTTCGTCATAAGCGGGGTTAAGGTAATAATTACCGTTTACCGCCACTGCGCGTTTTCCGTCGGCAAAATCGTTTATTTTATATCCGCTCAGCGCCGAAAGCTCCTCAACAGAGCAGCAGCGCAAAGGATTTATCCACGCCTGAAAGGACAGACCGCGCCCATGCGCTTCTTCAATCATGACCTCCAGCGGATCAAAGCCGGCGTCCTTTCCAAGTGTTCCAGATGCGTATTTTGATGTGGGAAAAAGCTCAGACCTGTAATAAGCGTCGCCGTGTGAGCGTACATGAACATACACTGTGTTCAGACCAAGCTCTGCGATATTGTCGTAAGCCGCGCCTATATTTTTCCTGAACGCGCTTTCCGACTGCCCCGTAAGCATTTCGGAAAGCTCTATGTAGGATATCCATATTCCCTTTACTTCCGAAAAATTCAGCGTTTTGTAGCTGTTTGTTCCAATATCCGAAATGGGAGGATCCGGCGGCTCCTCAGTCGGTTCAGACGGAACAGTAGCAGCAGTAGTTTCGGGGACGGTGGTCTTTTCGGAAAAGGGTATGCTTTCGGAAACCTCAGGCGGCTTGGGAGGCTCGTCGACCTTCAGAGCTTCAGAGCTTTCCAAAGCGGGTTTGTGTGCTGACGCAGCAGATTCTGAAGTCACCAAAGTACTGCTCTGTGTTGCGACGGAAGACGTCTGAGGTACAGAATCCTCCTTATTTTCCACGTACTCTGAGGGCTTGGAATTTTGCGATACGGTCGGCTCTGATGCTGTGCTTTCGGATATGTATGCCGTTGTGTTATTTGATAAATCGTTTGAGCTGTCCGAATATTCTGAGGAGCCCGATATGAGGTGTCCGCCCGCATCAACAATATTTATATCCGACCGCTCAGTATTCCCCGAAGAGCAGCCACTGAGAACGATTACCGCAGCGCATAGCAAAATTTTGACAGTTCTTTTCATAATTTTCCCCTGATATAACTTACCTTACAATTAAATACAGTATAACAGAAAAATCCCCAAAAGTCAAGGGCTGAACCGCCTTTTTTCCAAAAACTGCAGGCCGCGCTTCGGTTAAATAAAACAAATCTTACAACTTTATGTTTAAAAAACAGTGCTTAATTTAAACCGATTGTATATTGTTTAATTTGAATATTTGTATTATAATTGATAAAGAAAGGAGCGATTTTAATGGCAAATATCATTATTGACAGACAGATCTCAAAGCTGAGAAAGAAAAAGGGGGTGACTCAGGAACAGCTTGCTGAAGTACTAAGCGTAACAAGTCAGGCTGTGTCAAAATGGGAGTCCGCACAGTGCTGTCCCGATATCAGTCTGCTGCCGGAAATCGCGGTATTCTTTAATGTTACCGTAGATGAGCTTCTGGGCGTATCCTTGGTAAAAGATGAAAATACCGCGCACCTTGCCGAACACCTTATCGAAATGTCTGTTGTCTCATGGAAAGAAGGATTGCTGTCGCTTGTTGAATACGCTAAGCAGGCGGTACACTTTCCGTTTTTAAAAACCGCAGTCGAAATCACTGTAACAGAGGGGCATGAATATGAATCAGCCATGCAAATTCTTGAAGCCGCGGCGGGAGACGACCGAACATCACGGCTTATCTCCGATTGTATGCTGCTGATAATTAAGGGAACCCACACCGCCGCTATTATAAAAATACTTGAAAACAGACTTTCAGTACAGGAGGTTACGTTTTTAAAACTTAAAAGACCTGACCTATTTCCGACAAAGGAAGATTTTTTTAACAGCATAAAGGGCAAAAAGCCCATGTCGGAAAAAACTGTTGTTCTTGAAAAAATTATTCCGCTTACGGGCGAACTGGCGAAAACAAAGTTATTCTTTTCGGTAACCGACGAACTTTTTTCGGCTCTTTACGGCGCGTCCGAACAAGTGGTAAAATCCGTGATAAACGCGCTTCTTGACCAAAGCTGTGTTTTTCATATCGCATGGGATTTTAAGCTGGTTTCCCGTATGCCAGAGGAAAAAGTTATCAAGTGCCAGTGGAGCGTATATGATAAAATCAATAATATGCTTGGAATAAAAAACAGCAAAGCGGACGGTTGAAATCTCCCTCAGACTATACGGTGTTGATCTAAGCTGAATTATTTAAATTTGAAATTTCCCGCGACCCACCTGAATTTACAACACTTCGCTTCGCTGCGTGTTGTAAATTCAGGTTCTCGCGAAAAATTTCCTGCGTCAACATTGCGTTGCAATAACTTTTTCTACAAACTAAGCGGACGGCTGATACCGTCCGCTTATATTTATTCAAGCTCAAATGCGCCTGTATAAAGCTTGTAGTACTGTCCTTTCTCGGAAATAAGTTTTTCATGGCTTCCGCGCTCGATAATTCGCCCATGGTCAAGCACCATAATAACGTCGGAGTTTTTGACCGTTGACAGCCTGTGCGCAATAACGAAAACCGTGCGTCCCTCCATAAGAGCGTCCATGCCGCGCTGCACTATTGCCTCGGTGTGCGTGTCGATGGAAGACGTCGCTTCGTCAAGTATCATTACGGGCGGATCCGCAACCGCAGCGCGGGCTATCGAGATAAGCTGGCGCTGTCCCTGTGACAGTCCGCTTCCGTCGCCGCTCAATACCGTATTGTAGCCCTCGGGAAGCATTCTTATAAAGCCGTCCGCATTTGCGAGCTTTGCCGCCGCAATGCATTCCTCGTCCGTTGCGTCGGGCTTTCCGTAGCGCAGATTATCCATTACCGTGCCTGTGAACAGGTTTACGTCCTGAAGTACCACGCCGAGTGAACGCCGCAAATCGTCCTTTTTGATTTTATTTATGTTTATGCCGTCATAGCGTATTTTTCCGTCCGCGATATCGTAAAAGCGGTTTATAAGATTTGTTATCGTAGTTTTTCCCGCGCCCGTAGCGCCCACAAAAGCCACCTTCTGACCCGGCTGCGCATACACGTCAATATTGTGCAGTACGGTCTTGTCGGGAGTATATCCGAAATCCACGTCGTCCAGCACTATATCGCCTTTAAGCTCGGTATATGTTACGGAGCCGTCAGCAGTGTGCGGGTGCTTCCACGCCCAAAGATGGGTGCGTTCCGGCGTTTCGGTAAGCTGACCGTTTTCATATTTCGCGTTTACTAAGGTAACATATCCGTCGTCGGTCTCTGATTTCTCGTCAAGCAGTGTGAAGATACGCTCTGCGCCCGCCATAGCCATCGCCACTGAGTTCAGCTGCTGTGATACCTGCCCGATAGGACCGATAAAGCTTCTGGACAATTGCAGAAAAGACGCGACCGCTCCCAGCGTAAGCACTCCTACTGAAAAGCAGGCGATATTTGCCGCGCCGTTTATGGTGAGTATTCCGCCCACCACCGCAATTATGACGTACAGCACATAGCCCATACAATTGTTTACCGGCATAAGCACGTTGGCATAGGCATTGGCAAGACAATTGTCCTCGCTGAGACTGATATTTTTCTCATCGAAGCCCGCCTTTGCCTTATCCTCATGGCAGAAAACCTTAACGACGCGCTGACCGTTTATCATTTCCTCAATATAGCCGTTTATATCGCCGAGCGACTTCTGCTGGCGCATGAAATACGTACCGGAGCGCGAAGCGATCTTACCCGTGGTAAAAAACATTACACCAAGAAACGCCACAACTATGAGCGTAAGCCATATCGAAATGCTGAGCATGGAAGCGAAAACCGAAACGATTGTGACCAGCGAAGCGAGCACCTGCGGAAGCGTCTGTGAAATCATCTGGCGGAGCGCGTCGGTGTCGTTGGTGTAGTAGCTCATAACATCGCCGTGTGTATGCGTGTCAAAGTATTTTATGGGAAGCGTTTGCATATGCCCGAACATTTCGTCGCGAATGTTTTTCAGTACTCCCTGAGAAACGTTTGCCATTAGGCGGTTATAGCCAAGGGTGCATACTATGCCCACAAGGAACAGCGCTATCATTCCAATGATAGCTGACAGCAGTCCCGAAAAATCGGGATTTTCCACGCCTATAAGAGGCATAATATAATCGTCTATAAGCGTTTTTATGAACAGCGAAGCCGCAACGCTCGCAATGCTGCTGACCACAATGCATATTGCAACAAGTATGAGCTGTGCCTTAAATGGCTTCATATACCCAAATATGCGCCCCATTATTTTCACATCAAGCTTAAAAGGGGGCTTTTTCCGCATATGGGCAGGCTCCCGTTCTATCGGTGTTTTTTTATCGGTTTTACTCATCTTCCTGTCCCTCCCTTGTCTGTGAATCGTAGATCTCACGGTATGTCGCGCTGTTGGCATAAAGCTCGTCGTGAGTTCCCATATCGTCTATCCTGCCGTCCTTAAGCAGGATTATTTTGTCCGCGTCGCATATGCTTGAAACGCGCTGCGAAATAATTATTTTGGTGGTGTCGGGAATTTCCTCCCTGAAAGCGCGGCGTATTACAGCGTCGGTTTTGGTATCGACGGCGCTTGTTGAGTCGTCAAGTATAAGTATTTTAGGCTTTTTCAGGAGCGCGCGGGCTATACAGAGTCTTTGCTTCTGTCCGCCCGAAACGTTTGAGCCGCCCTGCTCTATATAGGTGTCGTATTTATCGGGAAAAGCCCTGACAAACTCGTCCGCGCAGGCGAGTCCGCAAACGCGCTGTATTTCATCGTCGGTAGCATTTTCATCGCCCCAGCGCAGATTTTCCTTGATAGTTCCTGAAAAAAGCACATTCTTTTGCAGCACCATAGCCACATTATTGCGCAGCGCCTCAAGATTATATTCGCGCACGTTCCTGCCGCCGACCAGCACCTCGCCCTCGGTAGCGTCGTAAAGCCGCGGTATGAGCTGCACAAGCGTGGATTTTGAAGAGCCTGTTCCGCCGAGTATACCGACGGTTTCTCCAGACTTAATTAGCAGATTAATGCTTTGCAGTGCATTTTTCTCCGCCTTTTCAGAATACCTGAAGGATACGTTTCTAAATTCTATCGAGCCATCGGTTATATCGGTGATATTTTCCTCACCGTCGGCAATATCCGATTTCTCATTGAGAACCTCGACCACGCGCTTTGCACTCGCCTGCGCCATGGTGAGCATAACGAATATCATTGACAGCATCATAAGGCTCATAAGTATCTGTATCGCATAGGTGAACATGGACATCAGCTCACCTGTGGTAAGTCCGAACGCTGCGTCGTTGCCGCCCGCCACTATGGACTGCGCGCCGAGCCATGAAATAAGTATCATGCAGGTATACACTGCTATCTGCATTGCGGGTGCGTTGAAAGCGACGATTTTCTCCGCCTTGGTGAAATCCTTGAAAATGCTCTGCGAAATCTTCCCGAATTTTCCTATCTCATACTTTTCGCGCACAAAGCTCTTTACGACGCGAATACCGCGGAGATTTTCCTCCACAACCTCGTTAAGATGGTCGTAGGTGTTGAAAACGCGATCGAACATCGGGTACGCCATTCTGATAATGATGCCGAGAATAATCGCCAAGAACGGTATTGCCGCCACGAAAATAAGCGACAGCTGCGAATCCACATTAAACGCGCAGATAAACGCGAAAACAAGCATGGCAGGCGCTCTGAACGCTATTCTCGTCAGCATCTGAAAGCCCATCTGCACATTGGTAACGTCGGTTGTGAGCCGCGTTACAAGGCTTGCGGGTGAGAATTTGTCAATATTGGCAAAGGAAAAGTGCTGGATATTGTAGTACATATCCTGACGCACGTTCTGCGAGAAATAGGAGCTTGCCCGCGAAGCGGTATATCCCGCCACCGCGCCGAAAAGCAGCGCCAGCGCCGTAAGGCAGATAAGATATATTCCGTACCTTATCACCTCGTTCATGTTCCCCTGCGTTATTCCCTTGTCAATAAGCCCAGCCATCGCAAGCGGGATAATTACCTCAAGCGCTGTTTCGCAAAGCACGAATATCGGCGTAAGGATCGCGCAGGTTTTCGCCTGCCTTATACAGGCTGCAAGTCTTTTAATCATCACAAATCAACTCCTTATCTTATTTTAAATTTTTCGCACTGCTCCGTTTTCGGCTGTGCCCAAAACTTCGCTAACCTTGGTTTTTGGAAAATTTCTGCGCGGGCTTTACGCTACCGCTTTTTGAGGGCACTTTTGCTCCGCATTTCCGGTGCGGCTTTTTGATATAAGCCTCTTAAATCACCTGTTCTTTTTCTGCTTCGTCAAGATTTGCTTGTATCCTGTCAAAATATCCGTAGAGGATATCCAGTTCCTGCGGAGTGAAACCCTTTGTCAGGCGGGCTTCCACGCGATCACCGTCTTCCTGCATGATCTTGAAAACCTCCATGGATTTTTCCGTCAGCGTTATTTTCTTTAACCTCGCATCATGTGAAACGCTTTCACGCTTAAGCATTCCCTTCTTCTCAAGCAGTATTATCACCTTTGAGCAGGTTGAGCGCGTTATCCCAAACTCGCTTTCAAGATCCTTCTGAAACGCACTGCCGCCGTTTTCGGCAATATGCCCGATTATCCAGCCGTTGCTGCAGGTCAGATGATCTATTTCAGTTTTCCGCGAATACCTGTCCATATAGCGCCGTATGGCGTTGTTAAGCATACGCAGCCGTTTTCCCATTCCCTGTGCCCGTCCGTCCATGCCTGTTCCTCCTTGGCTAAATAAACTTGTCAGCCGTGCGACTGTTGAATGGCGGATTGTCTTATATTCAACATTATAGTATATTTTTGCTAATTTGTCAACACGCATTTTGTGTAAAATCATATCACTTGCAAAGGCTATTTTTTGTTATTTTGCATATGGCATTGATTGTCAAATAATCTGTTATGCGGCATTTTACTATAATATAAAGTTATTGTGCCAGTTTAGATCCGGTGCCCAGCTATAAGTTTTGCAACGGGTGTGGGAGACTTTTACGAAAACGCAAATCTTTTTTAAAAGGCAAATATACGCGCCTCGCAGAGCCATTTATACCGTCATATATCGCAGCGGGAATATGTTCACCAGTAATTTGCATGGCTTTAAGGCGGAAAAAGCCTTGAATTTTTACAGACAATATGATATAATTATAACAAAAAGCAAGTGACGGGTCTTACCGCCGCTCGCCAATCAAGAGTAAGGAGTAATTTTTTATGTACAAAATTGTTACCAAAAAAGTGCTCAATCCTACCGTAACGCTGATGGAGGTGGACGCTCCAATGATTGCCGCAAAAGCGGAGCCGGGGCAGTTCATTATTTTGCGCGTTGACGAGGACGGCGAGAGGATACCGCTCACCGTTGCGGATTTTGACCGCGAAAAAGGCACGATAACTATTATCTTCCAGATAGTCGGCGCGACTACCGAAAAGCTGAATCATCTAAATGAGGGAGATTTTATACAGGACTTTGTGGGTCCTCTCGGAGTGCCAAGCCATACCGAGGGTCTGAAAAAGGTTGCTGTCGTAGGCGGAGGCGTAGGCTGTGCAATAGCGTATCCCATTGCAAAAAAGCTTCACGGACTTGGCTGCGAGGTTCACAGCATTGTGGGCTTCCGAAACAAAGACCTTGTTATACTCGAGGACGAATTTAAAGCCGCAAGCAGCGTTATGAAGATGATGACGGACGACGGCAGCTATGGAGAAAAGGGTCTTGTTACCGACGCCCTTAAGGGGCTTATCGAGGCGGGTAATCAATATGACGAGGTTATCGCCATAGGTCCGCTGATTATGATGAAGTTTGTTTGCAAGCTGACAAAGGAATACAATATAAAAACGGTTGTTTCCATGAATCCAATCATGATAGACGGCACGGGAATGTGCGGCGGCTGCCGCCTTACCGTGGGCGGAGAGACAAAGTTTGCCTGTGTGGACGGTCCCGACTTTGACGGACACCTTGTCGATTTTGATGAGGCGATGGAGCGCGGCAGCATGTATAGGGAATTTGAAGCAAGAAAGCGCGAGGAAACCTGTGCGCTGTTCGCGAAGGAGGTGCGCTGATATGCCGAACATGAGCCTTAAGAAAAATGAAATGCCCGTTCAGGACGCTAACGTCCGCAACAAGAATTTCAGCGAGGTGGCTCTCGGATATACCGAAGAGCAGGCTGTTGACGAGGCGGAGCGCTGCCTTAACTGTAAGAACAAGCCCTGTGTTGGCGGCTGCCCTGTTGCTATTGATATTCCATCGTTTATCGCAAAGGTAAAGGAGAGGGATTTTGAGGGCGCTTACGAGATAATTGCCATGAGCAGTTCGCTGCCCGCTGTCTGCGGCAGAGTTTGTCCGCAGGAGACCCAATGTGAGAGCAAGTGCGTTCGCGGCATAAAGGGCGAACCTGTGGCGATAGGCAGACTGGAGCGATTTGTGGCAGACTGGCACAACGCTCATTCCACCGCAGCTCCCGCTGTCCCCGCCAAAAACGGGCACAAGTGCGCCATTATCGGCGCGGGACCCTCCGGACTTACCTGCGCGGGCGATCTTGCCAAAATGGGCTATGAGATCACCGTTTTTGAAGCGCTCCATCTGGCGGGTGGAGTTCTCGTTTACGGTATACCCGAGTTCAGGCTTCCCAAGAGCATAGTTCAGCACGAGGTGGATAATCTCAAAGCGCTGGGCGTTACCATTGATACCAATGTGGTGGTTGGACGCACCATTGAGGTAGACGAGCTGTTTGAGCAGGGCTATGAAGCAATTTTTATAGGCTCGGGCGCTGGTCTTCCCAGATTTATGAATATTCCCGGCGAAAATCTTAAGGGAGTTTATTCCGCAAACGAGTTCCTTACCCGCGTAAACCTTATGAAGGCTTACAAGGAAGGAAGCGACACTCCCATCAAAAAGAACAGCTCTGTTGCGGTCGTGGGCGGAGGAAACGTTGCTATGGACGCGGCGCGCTGCGCAAAGCGTCTGGGCGCGGAGAACGTCTACATAGTATACCGACGCGGCGAGGAGGAAATGCCAGCCCGTAACGAGGAGATAGAACACGCAAAAGAAGAGGGAATCATTTTCCGCACTCTTACCAATCCTACCGAGATTCTTGGCGATGAGCACAAGTTTGTTAAGGGAATGAAATGTGTTGAGATGGAGCTTGGTGAGCCTGACGACAGCGGCCGCCGCCGTCCAGTGGTAAAGGCGGGCAGCGATTTTGTGCTGGACGTTGACTGCGTAGTAATGTCCATTGGCACAAGTCCAAATCCTCTTATCCGCAACACCACAAAGGGTCTTGACACCAACAAGCACGGTTGCTTTATCGCCGATGAAGCGGGTCAGACATCGCGCGAGGGTGTTTTCGCAGGCGGCGACGCGGTAACAGGCGCTGCTACCGTAATTTTGGCTATGGGCGCGGGCAAGACCGCTGCCAAGGCTATGGACGAATACATCAGGAGCAAATAATTATTACAGAAATTTTTGGGCAGCGTTCATGGCGCTGCCCCAAAAATTGTAAAATACAACAAAAACCACTGATAATATACGATTTAAGGTGTGTATGCCGCGTCATTCTCCAACGAAAAGTTTTTTTGAAAAAGTGCTTGACAAAATAGTACAAGTATGATATAATATCATAGTAATCGCGTTGACGCTGTTATAGCTCAGTTGGTAGAGCACATCCTTGGTAAGGATGAGGTCATCAGTTCGACTCTGATTAACAGCTCCATAAAATATGGGATAACAAAGCCGCTTGTGAGCATTTCACGAGCGGCTTTGCTTTGTACGCAGATTGATTGCAGACATAACAAATATTTTACAGTTTAATTATATAAAAATGTACCGCTTGAATTAAGACCAAGCGGCAGCCCATATATAAAGTGTTTATCTAAGCTGAAATATTTAAATTTGAAATTTTCCGCGACCCGCCCAAATGCACAACACCCCGCTTAGCTGCGTATTGTCCATTCAGGCTTCCGCGAAAAATTTCCTGCGTCAACATTGCGTTTCATTAACTTTTTCTACAATCTGACGGCAGTCTAAATGACTGCCGATTCTTTTATTATTTTTTTGATTCCGAGCGGGTTATATCACGCATGACGCAAACGAAATCGCTGACAAGACAAAAATACCATAAATTTCTTTATCATCTGATAAAGCTGGTGCGAACAACCGCTTCGCGTTCGGGAAAAGCAATACCCTTTTCGCGCCCTGCTTCAATGCATTTGAGCAGCCAAGCCATATTATTTCCCAATGTGCGCATAGTTTGAAGTCCCTCTTCATCTTTCATGACGTCATCAGGAGTATTTCCGTGGACCTGATTCCAATACTGTGAGGAAACTATCGGCATACAGTTTATAGTAAAATATTTATTGAGCTGATCAAAAGCAGCGGACGCTCCTCCTCTGCGGCAGCTTACCACCGCCGCCGCAGGCTTTCCCTGTAAATTCGCTCCGCCCGAATAAAACGCCCTGTCCATAAAAGAAGTAATCGAGCCGCTTGCCGCCGCATAGTGTACGGGTGAACCGAATATAAATCCGTCTGCTTCCTTTGCTTTCTCCACAAAATCCGCAACGCAATCCACAACGAAGCAGCGACCCATTTTTCGGCAGGCTCCACAGCCGATACAGCCTTGAATGGGCTTGTTGCCTACCCAGAAAATCTCGGTGTCAATGCCGTTAGCGCTAAGCGCCTTTTCTGCCTCGCAGAGCGCCGTGAATGTACAGCCCTTTTCATGAGGACTGCCGTTTACCAGAATTACCTTCATTTGTTTTCCTCCTTATGATCATGGGATCGCAATTCAAAGCGAATTGCGATCCGGTAGCCTTGCGGATTAACTCGTTCAATCTGAATAACTGCTCTTTAATCGTTGTTTCCTTATTCGTTTTGAAGATTTGCAGATTGCACACGCAGCTCCTCCGCCATTTGAGACAGCTTTTTTAACCTGTGGTTAAGCCCGCTTTTGCTGAGCGGCTTTTCGCCAGAAGCCGAATCCGAAAGCAGCTCACAAAGCTCGCTCAAAGAAGCCTCGCGATTTTCCAGGCGCAGCAGAGCAGTCCGCCTCAGCTCGGGTTTAAGATAATCCGCACCGCGCTCCCTCAGCAATAGCTCGATATCCTCACATATTCTGTTTGCGGCGTTTATCGTTTTGTCAAGATTAGCGGTTTCGCAGTTCACCGTGCGGTTTACGCGATTGCGAACGCTTTTTTCTATTTTTACCTGCATTATCTCAAGCGAACGCAGCGCCGCACCTATATAGGTCAGAAAATCCTCTATCAGCTCGCTTTCCTTTGCATAAAGCACAATCCCGCGGCTTCGACGCGTTGTCTTTACCGCCATTCCGTGCTCGTTTATAAAGGCATAGAGAGCCTTTGCACGCGAATTATACGGCGGCACAAGCTCCAGATGATACTCCTTTTTTGGATCCGTTACTGAGCCGCATGACACAAAAACACCCCGTAAAAACGCTCCGCTCTCATCATCGTTTCCCGATACAACAACGGAATTTATTGCCGCATTTTCCGAAAATCCGCCAAATCTTTCCCTAATAAGCTCATAGCCCTCCTTTACGGTAAACGTAAACAGCGAGCTGCCGTTTTTTACCAGACGCGTGGTTTCATGTCTTACCTCAGGGAACACTTCTTCCGTAAGCTGCCGCGCCGCCGCAATCAAAGCCGCATTTTCCGTCTGTATTGCCGCCCTGCCGTCAATTATCCTGCCAGCGTAAAAAAGCCCGTAAAGCATTGCCGGCATATCGGAGCGGTTCATATCCGTTACATGGCATAATTCACTTTTAATTTCCGACGAAAAGGACATAACTACCCCCTATAAATAATTTGCGGTTTTAAAACTGCCGTGTTAAAGGTGCAAATGTATAAACTTAAAAGTAAATTAGATATATTTTTGCTCCATAAACGCTTGTACAGCAGCAGAAACGCGTTTTTAATTTTATATGACAGCGGTGCAAAGTAATTTTATACAGACTATTGGCTATCTTACAAAAGCAGCAATTTTCGCAACTTCTACTAACTGTTTTCAATTTCTGAATCAAAGATGCTTGGAATACAATAGCGTTCCTGTACTCACTTGCTTGAAATCACCGCGCATTTAGAAAAAATGTTCTAAATTGATTTGTTTTCAGGCACACCCTAATATAATTTCACACCAAATGATATGATATTTTTTTATTTTTCAATATCCCTGTGCAGGGTCTTTACCTTACACTCCTTCTCACGCAGAAAAGCCGCAGTAAGCTCCGCAAACGTAACGCTTCTGTGCTTTCCGCCTGTGCAGCCGAAGGCTATGACAAGGCGGCTTTTGCCCTCCGAAACATAATGAGGCAGCAGAAAGCTTATCAGGTCAAAAAGCTTATCCCGCAGAACACATGACTGTTCAAAACCCATAACATAATCTCTTACCTCCGAATCACGTCCGGTTTTATGCTTAAGCTCCGGAAGATAAAAGGGATTGGGCAGGCAGCGAACGTCAAAAACCAGATCCGCCTCACCGGGAACGCCGTATTTAAAGCCGAAACTCATACAGCTCACCATCATTCTGTCCATCGGCTTTTCCAGAAAAAGATCCGCAATCTGCTCCTTGAGCTGCCCGCTGCTTAAAAAAGAACTGTCAACTATGTAATCCGCGTCCTCACGAATTTCCCTTAAAAGCTCGATCTCCGCGTCGATAGCCTTTGAAATATCACCGCCCGACACCTCGTCAAGCGGATGCTTGCGGCGGGTTTCCTTATAGCGCTTCATCAGAACCTCTTTGCTCGCCTCAAGAAACAGCACCTTTATGTTTATGCCAGCGATATGCATTTTTGCAATACATTCACTCAGCTTAAAAAACATTGCTCCGCCGCGGATATCGGTCACAATAGCCACCTTGGTTATCTCGGTGTTTTCATTGCACATTGCGGCAAAATTGGGTATAAGCTGCGGCGGCATATTGTCAATGCAAAAAAAGCCTATATCCTCCAGCACCTTTACCGCGGAGGATTTACCCGAACCCGATATTCCGGTTACAATAACAAATTCCATTGCCTTTCACCTTTCGCCTTCCGTCAGCCGCAGCTTTATTCCAGAATAAGCATCTCGCACTCCAGCTCAATGCCCTTCTTTTCTTTTACCGTCCTTTTAATATGCTCCACAAGCCGCATAACGTCATCAAAGCTCGCTCCGCCCCTGTTTATCACAAAGCCGCTGTGCTTTTCGCTGACCTGCGCTCCGCCAATGGCATATCCCTTCAAGCCGCACTCCTCAATCAGCGCCGCCGCGAAATAGCCATCGGGGCGCTTGAACGTGCTGCCGCAGCTCGGATATTCCAGCGGCTGCTTTTCGCGGCGCTTTTGCATAAGCTCATCCATACGCGCTCGGATAGCCTCCGTGTTTTTCAGAAACAGCTTCAGCCTCACCGACAATATGCAAAGACGGCTTTCCGAAAAAATACTGCCCCTGTACCGCAGCTTCATGTCTGCTGCCGCCATCTCATGTATTTCTCCGTCCTCACCAATATATCGGCAGCTTTCCGTAACGTCGCTCATCTCTCCGCCGTAAGCACCCGCGTTCATGTACAGCGCTCCGCCAACGGAGCCTGGAATACCGTAAGCAAACTCCATACCGCCAAGTCCTGCATCGGCAGCTGCCATACAAACCTGCGCCAAACCTGCGCCTGCACCCGCGACCACATATTCTCCGTCAACGGCTATGCCGCCAAGCTCCCTGCCGATAAGCAGCACTGCACCGCGCCAGCCGTTCCCACTGATCAACACATTGCTGCCTCGTCCGAGAATAAAATACGGGATACCCCCTCGGCGGCACACATTTATCATATCAGCCAATGCTGCCTCGCTGACAGGGCGAGCCAGAATGTCACACGCCCCGCCTATTTTCATAGACGTATGCTCAGCCAAGGAATGATTTCTTTCATAAAACGACCCGCTGCATTTGCAGCTCTCTTCAAGTAAAGCATAATCCATAATATTCTCCCGATTATTAGTAAATTTCCGCACCGCGCATAACAAGCCCGCACCGCCATTCTGCAACGCTGCGCTTTGCTTCACTACTCTGCGTATTTAAAGGCTTACGAAAATTTCTCCGCAAGGGCGTTACATTTTTCCCGCTTTTTAAGCTTTAGTGGTGTACATAGGCATAGCCTCCGCAAAACCAAACGATTAAGTCAGCGGAAAAAACAGCTTATCTGTCCCAACACTAAAACAAAAGCAAAAAGCCATACCCTAAAAGTGGTTTTTAACCCCGAATGAAGCAATTTGATACGCAAATTTTTTTATGAGAAAAAAATTTATATAATATAGCGTTTAAATTTCAAGAATTTTACGAAATCAACTAAAATTTTGCCGCAAATCCTTTTTAAGCGGGTCTAAAAACACCATTTAACAAAAAAGCAGCAACTTAAAACCAAATCACTGCTCCTTTTAACTTTTGGGAACCTCCAAAAACAGCTTGAAAAGCGAAAACAGGAAAAACATGCGGATCAGGCTGCAAGGAAAGCCAATGCAAGTAAGTGCCTTGCTGTGAGATTTGATGCAGCAAGCGGTGCACCGCACGCGTTTTTGTTTAAACAAGGTTTTCAGAGTTGACTTTTTACTACTCTGCAATAGTATATAAATATGCCGCTCCGATTATTCCCGCATCGTTGCCCAGCTTGGCGATATCCAGCCTTGTGCTTCTGGACGGGTCTATGCAATAGCACTCCCTATTAATAAACTCCTCAAGAGGTTTTGTAAGGTTTTCGCCCTCCTTGCATATGCCGCCGCCTATAAGCAGAACCTCTGGCTGAAACGTATTGACAATATTCGTAAGTCCGCAGCCAAGATACTCGATATACATGTTTACCACGCCGACAGCTGCTTCGTCGCCCTCTCTCCAGCCGTCAAAAGCCGTCTTGCCGTCAACATTGTCCAAAGAGCCGCCCGCGATCTCCCACATTCTGCTGTCGGGGTGAGCATCCATTGCTTCCTTAGTCATATTTATAAGAGCCGTCGCCGAGCTGTATGCCTCAAAGCAGCCTTTGCGCCCGCAGCCGCACTGACGCCCGCCGTACTGAATGACCGTGTGTCCAAGCTCCGCGCCGCAGAAATTGAAGCCTGTGTATATCTTACCGTCAATTATTATGCCGCCGCCTACGCCCGTGCCCAGCGTTACGACTACTACGTCCTTACAGCCCTTGCCCGCGCCGTTAAGCACCTCGCCGAACGCCGCTGCGTTAGCGTCGTTCTCCACATACACCTCTTTGCCAAGCTTTGATTTGATAAGCGTGCGCAGATCGGTATTATCAAATCCAAGGTTGCAGGAGTACAGCACTATTCCTCTGTTTCTGTTCGCTACGCCTGGAGTACCTATGCCAATCGAATTTACCTCTCCGATAGTCACCTTTGCCTGTGTAAGCGCGTCCCACACGGTTTCCACAATGCTTGCACATATCTCTTCAGCGGGACGCGGAAGATTAGTTTTTGTGGTTGCCTTTGATACGATATTGTAATTTTCATCTACCAGACCCACTTTGATATTTGTGCCGCCAAGGTCTATTCCTATATTATACATAAAAACAATTCCTTTCGCCGGAGTTTAAAGATTAAGGTCGGACATTATCTCTTCGCTGTCGGAGTCTATGCCAAGCTGGCGAAGAAGATCCTTAGCAGCGTTGTAGCCCATCTTCTTCTGACGGTTGTTCATAGCCGCAACCTCAAGTATCACCGCAAGATTTCTGCCTGGTTTAACCGGTATGTTCAGCAGCGGGACTTTTACGCCAAGTATGGTCATGTAATGCGTGTCCACGCCCATGCGGTCATAGGTCTTTTCAGGATTCCAAAGCTCCATCTCGACCACCATGTCTATCTTTTCGCTGGTCTTTACCGCGCCGATACCAAACAGCTGACGCGCATTGATTATACCTATTCCGCGAAGCTCTAAAAAGTGGCGGATATTATCGGGTGAGCTGCCGACAAGCGTGATATTGCTCGCCTTTTTTATTTCAACCGCGTCGTCCGCTATCAGACGATGTCCGCGCTTTACAAGCTCGATAGCCGTTTCGCTCTTGCCCACGCCGCTTTCGCCGAGAATAAGCACACCCTCGCCGTATATCTCAATAAGAACACCGTGGCGGGTTATCCTGGGAGCAAGCTGTAAATTCAGAAACGCCATCAGCTTTGATATAAATATCGAGGTGCTTTCATCACTGCGCAGAATGGGTATCCCGTAGTTTGGGGCAAGCTCCAGCATTTCGGGAAAAGCCTCCAGACCGCGGGTTATTATAAGCGCGGGGAAGCGATAGCTCAACAGGTCTTCAATGCGATTTCTGCGTACTTCTGGCTCCAGCCCCGACAAATAGGCGCTCTCCATCTTTCCCATTACCTGAATGCGCTTGTTGTCAAAATATTCATAAAAGCCCGCGAATTGAAGCCCCGGGCGGTTGGTATCATTGTTTGAAATAAGGGAGTTACCCCCGTTTTCCGGCATATAGAGAATTTCCAGCTTAAACTCGTCAAGTATTTTCTGAAGCGGGAAGGAAAATTCTCTGTTAATTTCTTCAAGAGGCATTATAATGTCCTTTCCCGACGCGCCGGACGCGCGCCGACTTGTATTTATGTCCGCTTTAAATCAAACTGCATATAAGCGGATAGATACCGCAAACATGCTCTTAATTATTATACAGCAAAATCAAAATTATTGCAAGGGATTTTATCAAGATTTTGAAAAAACGGGTTACATTTAACGGGTTTTTAAAACAGATTTTTTTGTGAATTATCGACAATAACCCGCCAAATGTTAAATTTACCGCCAATATATGGTATACGTTCAACAAAAAAATCACAAAAAAATCTAAAAAATTTACAAATTCTATTGCCAAAACCGAAAGAATGTGTTATACTGTAATTGTGGAATCGCTGATTAAAGCGTAGCGTTACACAATCAGCCCCGTGAGTTCCTTCGTTTGAGCGGGGCAATTGTGTTTTAATCGGAGTTTCCTTGTTTATATGCGCGGCGGTAATAAAAACAATTCCGCACGGCGATATGCGGTCGGCCTGCTAATGACTGTAATGCTCTGACATCCGACCGAACGGGAAAAATATATTCGGGTTTTGAAAGGAAGTTTATTTATGACATTCAGAAAAAGATTTCTAACCGCGCTGACGGCAGCGGCATTGTCCGTTTCCTCTGTTCCGGCAGTGCTTAACGCCCCCGTTACAGCGGCAACTTCTAATACAATTTATGACGATTTTGATATCGTGCCTTACTATATGTTTGAAACGGACAGCAGCACCGAAGCTCAGGAAAAACTTGAGAGAGCCTTTCGCTCCGCAACCAAGAAGGAAGTTGGGAGCATTACTTTCAGTGACCTTCAGAAAGTCACCTCTCTTAACCTCAGCAATATGGGGCTTGAAGGTATTCCCGAGGCAATAGAATATATGGTAAGGCTGCGCACGCTGAACCTGTCCAACAACCTGCTGCGCTCCTCCGACCTTAACTCGGTGGATCTGAGCGGCTGTATAAGCCTGTCCAACGTGGACCTGAGCAAAAACTATCTTACAAGCGTTCCCTCATGGTTCGTGGCGCTTGATATTCCTACCAAAAATATCAGCGGAAACCTTATCGGAACATCGGGACAGCGCTCCATAACCGCCACACCTTCGGTTTACTATTATATGTCGGGAGAAACGCTTAACGAAAATGCTCTTAAAAACAAGATTCTTGCTTCCGTAAAGCTGTCTGACGGGTCAAAACTCCCCGTATTTTTCTATGATCCCGAATACCCCACCTATAACGCGCTCGATCCTGACGATACCGACCATATTGATGATTACGACCTGTTTATTGATGACTGGGATCTTTCCAAGTATGTGGATAACAATCACATAGTCAAGGATGTTTCCGCGCCCGCAAGCGTGGACGTTACGGTCACGCTGTTCTCCTCCTCAAGCAAAAATACTAACTGCACCGCAACAATAAAAATTTATTTTCTTGACGGAACAAGCCCCTCAAGCACTAAGGTTCGTCTGCAAACGCTCATTTCCGAGTGCGAGGGTTACAAAAAGGAGAGCTATACCGCCACAACGTGGAACAACTTCAGCGTAGCTCTCACAACCGCAAAAACTATTTACGCTTATGCGAATGCTGATGCGGATATGCTGAAGAACGCTCTCGACGGACTGGAAAAGGCGCGCAAGGAACTTATAGGCGGTGTTGACTCCTCCACCAAAAAGGTGCTTAACGACCTTGTAACAGCCGCCAAGAACTTTAAGGAAGAGGATTATTCCGTAGCAAGCTGGGCTAAATTTGCCGCGGCAGTTGCGGAGCTTAAGGACGCGGCAGCAGATACCGACGCCTCGGTCACCCGCGCAAATGCTGCAATAAAAGCGTATCAGGATGCTATCGCGGGACTCAGCACTACCTCTCTTTCCGTTCCCTCGGTTATTCCCAAGAGCGAGTTTGAATCGATTTACGGAGAAAACAAGATACTCGCCCGCACCGGCACCACCCGCGACGGCTACAAATACACATGGGAATTTAACGGAAGGGATATTGTCGCTCCCAAGGATTTCAAACCGGAGATAAAGTATCAGTCGACAAACGAGGAAAAAATACGTCTTGAGGTTGGCAGCGCCAGCGACTATCGTCTTTTCTCATTTGTGGAAACGGGAGTATTCCCGGGTATGGCAAAAATAACGCTTGACGTATCGGAAAAATACCAGAATGGTACATACCGTCTTTACAAGTGGAACAACAGCAAATCCGAGTTTCTCAACGATGTTACGGTAGTGAACGGACTGGTTGAAGTAAAAATAAATGAGGGCGGGGATTACTTTATAAGCTCTGTGCTTCAGAATTTTGAGATAATATCCAACAACTTTGACATAGACCACACCAAGCTTACAATCTCGGGCGCGTTCAAAAAGAAATTCACCGTCAACGAGTTCAGAAACTCCATTCAGAACGGCGAGGCGGTAATGGTGCTGAATGCGGACGGAACGGTTGCCGACGGCGGAAAGTATATCTCCACAGGCATGACCGCAAGAGCGGCAAACAGCGACGTGTCCTATACGATAGTAGTTCCGGGCGATATTGACGGCGACGGAAATATAACCTCGCTTGACGCTGTTTATATTCTCCGTGCAATCACTGGTGACATAGAGCTGGATACATATTCGCAGAAGCTGGCGGGTGACGTTGACGGTGACGGATATGTTACCGCGCTTGACGCCGTGCGCATTCTAAGATACAACATAGGCATGGACGACGATACATAATTCCGACGGACTGCCCTTCTCCGAGTCTTCGGAGAGGGGCTTTTCAGTCGCTAAAACTGGCTGACGGCCACATACCGCTGTTTCGGCAGAGTTAAAGAATCGCTTGTCAAAGCAAAGCATAATCAGTCCATGGGTAACTTCGTTTGAGCGGGGTGGTTGTGTATTAACCGGCGTTTCTTTAACCAAAGCACGTCGAAATGGCATAAACCTCAGCAAAGTCGGCAAAATAACCGTAATCGTCAGCCTTAGAGCATCGGGAGGGCAAATGAACACAAAAACCATTACCGAAAACCGCCAGGCGCGGCATGAGTACTTTATCATTGAAAGCTATGAAGCTGGAATAGAGTTGTTCGGAACAGAAGTAAAATCAATCCGGCAGGGCGGAGTAAACCTTAAGGATTCCTGGATTTCCATAGACAACGGAGAGGCGTTTATCAGGAACATGCATATCGCTCCATATGAAAAGGGGAATATTTTTAACCGCGACCCATATCGTGTGCGCCGCCTGCTGCTTCATAAAAAGGAGATACTCAAGCTGTTCGGGCAGGTAAAACAGGGCGGGTTTACACTTATTCCTATATCTCTTTATTTTAAGGACAGCCGCGTTAAGGTTCAGGTAGGGCTATGCAAGGGCAAAAAGCTGCATGACAAGCGCGAGGATATGGCAAAGCGTGACGCCGGCAGAGAAATCGAACGAGTAATGAAAGAACGGAACAGATAACGCTGTACGTTTACACAAACAATCCCCCGAATATGAAAGATTTCAGCTTGTAGAAAAAGTTATGGTGACGCAATTCTGACGCAGGAAACTTTTCGCACCTTGCCTGAAGCTGTTTGCTGCCAAAGCGGAGTGAACCGCGCAAACTCAAGGTGAGAGATATTGTTGTGATACCCGCGTAGGTTAAACATTGGCACGGAGTCGCTTCCAACAGCAGGTTCACGCATACGGCGGCAGAGGTTTCCTTAGAAAACACATGTGGAATGGCTGGAAGCCCTATCAAACAGGAATTAAGGAAAACTGAAATGATAAATCGGACAGAAGATATTAAAAGAGCCAGGGAACTTCTGAACAGCGGCGGATATACCGTTGTCATGTGCAGGGGTAACGAGCTGTACACAAGCGTGGAACGCGGAGTAAAACCTCTTGTTGAACTTGTAAAGGATAAAAAAGATATGTCAGGCTTTTCCGCGGCAGATAAGGTTGTCGGCAGGGCTGCGGCGTTTCTGTATGTTCTGCTTGGAGTGAACGAGGTACACGGCAGCGCAATGAGCAATGGTGCAGATAAGCTGCTGCGCGCACACGGGATAAACTGCTCATGCGACTGCCTTGCTGAAAGAATCATAAACCGCGCAGGAACAGGGATATGTCCCATGGAAAATGCGGTCAAGGATATACCCGACGATAGTCCCGAAAAGGCGTTTGCGGAAATCCTTCACACTATTAAGAAGCTTTCCACAGAGAAAAATCAGTAAACAGCATTGCTGCGCGTAACAATCTTTGAAATTTATAAAGTTAAGGGGCGGATTAAGCAGCCCCTTAACTTTATATATCGGTTAAAACTAAAGCAAAGCTATCAGAAGTTTTAGTGATATAATTTTATGTCTTATGTTGTTTGTGTCAAGGCTGCTATTAAAATGATAAACTCACTTAATATTAATTAATAGACAAGCTTATTTATTGCAGTACTCCAAAAATTTCGTGTTCCTTAAAAATCTGTTTGATATTCAAACTTGACTTTTGGAAGTACATATACAAACGAGAACGTACTTTTTGCCAATAAATCCGAAAAATAACATTTCACTACTGGACAAAACGCGAAAAATGTGGTATAATATATTATGTATAGTTATGCAGGCTTGAACGGTTTGCAAAAGAAAGGAATTAAAAAAATGAACGTTACAACAGATACAATTATCGGCGAAATTCTGGATTTTAACCCCGAGGCTGCCGCTCCCATTTTCTTTGAAATGGGTATGCACTGTCTGGGCTGCCCATCCTCAAGAGGCGAAAGCGTGGGTCAGGCGTGTATGGTTCATGGAGTTGACGCAGATGAGATCGTCGCGAAGCTCAACGCGGCTCTCGGCAACAAGTGATCTCTCTCGACGGCAGGCTTAAAGCAGCGGCGGACCTGTGCCGCAAGGGGACGACAGTCGCTGACGTAGGTACGGATCACGCCCTGCTTGCCTGCTATCTTGCGCAGAACGGGGCAAGCTATGTCATCGCTTCGGACATAAGGGAAGGACCCTTGGAAGCCGCGCGCAGGACTGTTAAGCAAACGGGCGTGACAAACGTCCGCGTGCTGCTGTCCGATGGTCTGAAGGAGATTGACCGCGCAGACGATGTTGTTATCTGCGGTATGGGCGGAGAGCTTATAGCTGATATCGTGGAGGGCTGCGGTTTTCTCACTGAGAATACCAGATTTATTCTGCAGCCCATGACAAAACCGGATTTACTGCGCAGGCGGCTTTATTCGGCGGGCTTTGAGATAATTGAGGAACGCACAGCGTATGAGGGTGGTCGCGGATACGCGGTAATGCTGGTTCGCTTTACGGGAAAGACGCGCGAAATTGATGAAATATTCGCTCTTACGGGCAAAATAGTCGACCCGAAATTTCTGCGGCTGACAGCGGAAAAACTGCTGAAAAACGCGCGAGGTATGGATAGGTCCGCGGATTTTCGCGAATCCGCGGAAGCGCTCCGCAAAAACGCGGACATAATTCTTAAGAAAGCTGAGGAACTGATATGACGGTAAATGAAATTTTGCAGTACTTAAACACCATTGCCCCCTTCTCATTCGCTGCAGCCGATGACAATATCGGTCTGCTGGTTGGAAACGGGCGCACGGAGGTTTCCGGCATTTGCTGCGCGCTGGACATAACTAACGAGGTAATAGCCGAGGCGGTCAAAAACGGAGCTAATCTTATTATCTCCCATCACCCAGTGATATTTGATCCGCTCAAAACAGTTCCCGCGGGAAGTCCCGTGTTCAATCTCATCCGCGCGGGAATAAGCGCAATCTGTATTCATACAAACTTCGACGTTTCCGAGGGTGGCGTGAACGACGCTCTGCTGGAGATGCTGGAATTTAAGAAAAAAGAGGTACTTGAGGTAACAAAGCCTAACGGGATAGGCTTTGGGGCAGTGGTGGATTTGCCGTTCGAGTTTACACCCGTTTCACTTGCGGAGCACTGCAAGACCTGTCTGGGCATTGAAAACATTAAGTACACAAGGCTTGATGTTGAAATAAAACGCGTAGCTGTAAGCTGCGGCAGCGGTCTGAACGATACAACCATGAAGCTTGCCAGAGCAAAGCGCTGCGGAGCGATAATCACAGGAGATATCAAATACCACTACTGGATAGAGGCTCTGAACACGGGCATGATACTTATTGATGCGGGTCATTACGGTACGGAGCAATGCGCTCCCCACAGAATAGCGGCGCTTGTAACAAGATTCCACAATACCGTGCCTGTTTTCGTGGCAGACTGCAGCGTCGAGCCGTTCTTTTACGTATAACATCGTTCATTTAGCATTAAAGGGGGGATTTCCTTGTCGCTCGACGGAGCGTTTCTACATCTTGTAAGAGCGGAGCTGCTTCCGCTGATAGGATCGCGGGTCGACAAGGTTTATCAGCCTTCCCGCGAGGAAATAGTGATAGCCCTGCGCGGTCGCGACGGGGCTAAAAGGCTTATTTTATCCGCGAACAGCGTTTCGGCACGGGTGAATATCACCGAGGCCGCCTTTGACAACCCGCAGCAGCCGCCCATGTTCTGCATGCTTATGAGAAAGCATCTTGGCGGCGGGCGGCTGACTGACATAAGGCAGGACGGGCTGGAGCGAATTATATATTTCGATTTCGAATGCCTGAACGAAATAGGCGATATCGTTACCAACACACTTGCCGCCGAGATAATGGGACGCCACAGCAACATTATCCTGATAAGGGACGGCAGAGTTGTGGACAGCATAAAGCGCGTTACCGATGATATTTCATCGGTGCGGCGCGTGCTGCCAAATATTCAATATGAAACGCCGCCGCGCGCGGAGCGTCTGAACTTGCTGGAGGTATCCCCCGAAGATGTGTGGGAGCGGCTGAAAGGCAGCCCTGAACGGCTGGCAAAGCGGCTTCTCTCGGTTCTTGAGGGAGTTTCTCCCATTTTTGCGCGCGAGTGTGCGTATTACGCCGCAAGGGACGTTGACATAGCCTGCTCCGACCTTACGGAGAGTATGAGGGACAAGGTGCTTTTCTATCTCTCAAAGGCGAAAAAGTCTCTTGAAGGCGCGGCTGAATATACGATAGTAAGTGAGCTTGGCGGCAAAAAAAAGGATTTCTGCTTTGTCAATATAGAGCAGTATTCCACCGCCATGCTTATATCCCACGCCGAGAGCGCCAATTCCCTGCTGGACGGATTTTTCGCCGCGGCGGACAGAACAGAGCGCACAAAGCAGCGCGCAAAAGACCTGCTTAAACTGCTGATGAACAGCTATGAGAGAGTTTCGCGAAAGCTGGAGCTTCAGAAAAAGGAGCTTGCGGAATGCTCGGAGCGGGAGGTTTTCCGAGTCTGCGGCGACCTTATAAACGCGAATATTTATCAGCTTGAAAAAGGCATGACAAAATGCACCTTAGAGGATTTTTACAGCGGAGAGCCGCGCGAGATAACCCTTGACGCGCGTCTTACCCCCGCGCAGAATGCACAGAAATACTACACGGAATACCGCAAGCTGGACACCGCCGAGAAAATGCTCACTGAGCTTATTGAAAAGGGCGGTGAGGAGCTTATTTACATTGACAGCGTGTTTGACTGCGTAAGCCGCACCGAAAATGAAGCGGAGCTTGCCGAAATACGGCGTGAGCTGCGCGAACAGGGATACCTCCGCAGCGGAAAGAGCGACGAGAAGATCAAAAAAACCGAGCCGCTGAGGTACGTTTCCACAAGCGGATATGAGATACTTGTGGGGAAAAACAACCGCCAGAATGATACACTCACGCTTAAAACCGCACGTGCTGCGGATATCTGGCTGCACACAAAGGATATCGCAGGTTCGCACGTTATAATCAGGACAGCCGAAAAGGGCGCTCCCGACGAGGAAACCATTATGGAAGCGGCGGAGCTTGCGGCATATCATTCAAAAGGGCGCAGCTCTTCTCAAGTTCCCGTGGATTATACGGCAGTCAAATTTGTTAAGAAGCCCGCGGGCGCGAAGCCCGGCATGGTCATATTTACCAATAACAAAACGGTCTACGTAACGCCCGACGAGGAGACGGTGAAAAGGCTTTCAGCGGGTAAAGGGTAAGGAGATATAAATGGGCGTTTATAAAATTCCGCTGAGATTTACGGCGGGAAGCTTTAAATTCAGCGAGCCGGGCAGGGTTAAGAACGGCGAGTGCCTGGAGCTCGACTACGACGATGAGTATCAAATGATAACATACAACGCGCCGATGTACGGGAGCGAAGTCCGTATTTACACCGTGCCGCGGGAGCTTATGCCGAACGCGCTGTCGGCGGTGTACGGCAGCGACGGCGTACTCGGTAAGGTCGAGTTTTCCGAGGGCGAACGCAAGCGTCTGTTCTATATTTGGTACAAGGATATCGGCGCGTCCGAGAGGAGCGTTCTGAAATTTATCAAAGAACAGGCGGATAAGATCGCGAAAGAGGTCATTGGACGAAAGCAGACTTTGGCGCGGCTTTTCGTCGGAAGATTTTATGACGGAGAGGCGGTCGAGATCGCCGTCAGAACCGCCACAACAGAGGAAATGCAAGAGGTTATCGAGTATTATAACGGAGACGTCTCAGCCGCCGACAACAGCGGAAATTATTCCGTTGAGAAAATGATAACGGTCGACCATGAAGCGCTCGGCGTTATGCTGATGTGCACAAACGGCGATTTCAGTAGCAGGCTGTTCAACAAGGCGGTGGAGACCTTCGAGGAGCGGTTAAAAAGCCGAGTTCTTGATAAGATCGGCAAGACCGAGGATTTTAAATTTATTTCAGAGGAATACGATTAAGAAAGGACATATATAAATGAGGAAAGAACTGGCAAAGACCTACGCTCCCAAGGAATTTGAGGAGCGCATATATAAAAACTGGGAGGAAAAAGGATATTTCCGCGCGGAGAGAGACCCCGCCAAAAAGCCCTATACAATAGTAATGCCGCCGCCCAACATCACGGGGCAGCTCCATATGGGGCACGCGCTGGACTGCACGCTTCAGGATATACTTATAAGGTGGAGAAGAATGCAGGGGTATTCCGCGCTGTGGCTGCCCGGTACGGATCACGCCGCTCTTGCCACCGAGGCGAAGATAGTTTCAACCATGAAAGAAGAGGGCGTGACAAAGCAGCAGCTCGGGCGCGAGGGATTTCTTAAGCGCGCATGGGAATGGAACGACAAGTACGGCAGCAGAATAAAGGATCAGCAGAGGAAAATGGGAAGCTCCTGCGACTGGAGCAGAGACCGCTTCACAATGGACGAGGGCTGCTCCAGAGCGGTGCAGAAGGTATTTATTGACCTTTACAACAAGGGTCTTATTTACCACGGAGAGCGCATTATAAACTGGTGTCCCAACTGCAAAACCTCCATATCCGATATCGAGACCGAATATGAGGAGCAGGAAGGCTTTTTCTGGCACATAAACTATCCGATTGCTGACGGCAGCGGCTTTGTCGAAATTGCCACCACGCGTCCCGAAACGCTTCTCGGCGACAGCGCCGTAGCGGTAAACCCCAAGGACGAGCGCTACAAGCACCTTGTGGGAAAAATGCTCAAGCTGCCGCTTACCGACAGGGAGATCCCCGTTGTGGCGGACGAATACGTTGACATGGAATTCGGTACGGGCTGCGTTAAAATAACACCCGCCCACGACCCCAACGACTTTGAGGTGGGCAAGCGCCACGACCTGCCCGTTATCCACATGATGAATGATGACGCGACCATCGCAGAGGGTATCGGCGGCAAATACGCAGGCATGGACAGATATGAGGCGCGCAAGGCTATGGTAGCCGATTTGGAGGCTCAAGGGCTGCTTGTAAAGGTAGAACCGCACGTTCACAACGTCGGCACCTGCCAGCGCTGCGGCACGACGGTAGAGCCTACCGCGTCAATGCAGTGGTTCGTTTCCATGAAGGAGCTTGCGAAGCCCGCTATCGACGTTGTTAGGAGCGGGGAGCTGAGATATGTTCCCAAGCGATTTGAAAACGGATATCTCTACTGGATGGAAAATATACGCGACTGGTGCATTTCCCGTCAGATATGGTGGGGACATAGAATACCCGCATACTACTGTCAGAATAAGGAATGCGGGCACACCGAGATCACTCTTGACGGAATTGATAAATGCCCGAAGTGCGGCGCTCCCGTCAAGCAGGACGAGGATACCCTCGACACATGGTTCAGCTCCGCGCTGTGGCCGTTCTCGACGCTTGGATGGCCCGAAAAAACTCCCGATTACGAATATTTTTATCCCACTTCTACCCTTGTTACGGGATATGATATCATTCCGTTCTGGGTATCGAGAATGATTTTCTCGGGGCTTGAGCATACGGGCGAAAAGCCCTTTAAGGACGTTCTCATTCACGGTCTGGTGCGTGACGAGCAGGGGCGCAAGATGTCCAAATCGCTCGGAAATGGCGTAGACCCGCTTGACATAATCGACAAATACGGCGCGGACGCTCTGCGGCTCACGCTGGTGACGGGCAACGCCCCCGGAAACGATATGCGCTGGTCGGAGACCAAAGTTACGAACTCCCGAAACTTCGCGAATAAGCTTTGGAACGCTTCGCGCTATATCCTGATGAACCTGCCTGAGGACTTTGAGAACGCGGGTCTTCCTGAAAATCTTCCCATTGAGGATAAGTGGGTGCTAAGCCTTTACAATGATATCGTCAGAAACGTTACCTCTAATCTTGAGGAATACGAACTGGGAATAGCGGTGCAGAACCTTGTCGATTTTATCTGGGACATCTACTGCGACTGGTATATCGAGCTTACCAAGCCAAGGATAGCCGCAGGCGGCGAAACCGCGCTTGCGGCGCAGAGCGTGCTTGTTTTCGTAATGCGCGGGGTGCTGAAGCTGCTGCACCCGTTTATGCCGTACATCACGGAAGAGATATGGCAGTCCATGCCCGCGTGTGAGAGCGAAAGCGTTATGGTCGCGAAATGGTGCGAATATGATGAAAATCTGCACTTTGCGAAGGAGCAGGAGGAATTTTCCCGCATAATAGAAGCCATCAGGGCAATACGCGCTCAGCGCAATGAACTGAATGTTCCGCCTTCAAGAAGGGTCACCATGCTGGTTGAAACCAAGTTTACAGAGCTGTTCAGCGGCTGCCGCGCGTTCTTTGAGAAGCTGGCGGGAGCGGGCGAGTTCAGCGTAAGCGAAAGCGTTTCGGATACCGAAGGGACGGTCACGGCAGTCACTGACAGCGCGAGAATATTCATGCCTATGGGCGAGCTTGTTGACAAGGAAAAGGAGCTTGCGCGGCTTGAAAAGGAGCGCAAGGCGGCGGAAAAGGATATCGAATTCCTCTCCAAAAAGCTTAATAACGAGGGATTTCTCGCTAAAGCTCCGGCGCAGCAGATAGAGAACGAGCGAGCAAAGCTTGCTAAAGCTGAGGAAAAACTGGCAAAAATAAACGCTTCCGTTGCGGGTCTTAAATAACTTAAAGCGATTGTAAGGTATGTTCTTCATGCACGATTTTGCTTTGAAAGGAATTTGACAATGAGCAGACATTTAGCTTTCTGGAGATATAACAACGGAACATATCTTGACAATCAAATGGTTTATGAGGAATCCTGCTGCGAAGAAAACCCTGTTGACGGGTTGGCTGCGCTTCCGATAAGCGATATACTCCGCAGAGTAGACGAGGTATTCAACGATTACGACAAGCTTGACGGCAGAAATTATGAGAGCAGCAAAGGCTCATTTTCAATTTCCGCGACAAAACAGAGCGTTCTGTTTGACTGCGGGTGGAGCATGGCGGAATCGGAGCTGAACAAGATAATTGACATTATGCTGGAATTTGGCTGCCCGCTTTACGACCCGCAGATAGAAACAAGGTTTGACAGTGATGATACGGACAAGCTTAATCAAAGATGGCAGGAGGCATACAAAGCCAATCCGCGGGTTTATGAGAATACAAACGGCGAAATTCTGGTGGGATTTGCGCTGACCGAGGATACCGACTCTCTGTTTCCGCTGGTGCCCGAGCAGCAGTGGGCAATAGAGGGTCAGACCATCGGAAGCTGGATAATCACCACGGTGAGCCTGACTAACCCGCAGGGCGGAATAATCGGGCAGATGGAGTACCACGAAGCAATGAAAAGGCTTCAGCCGCATATTATCGCGAGCGCCGATAACTGGGCGCTCATAAGGGGAATGACACACAGCGAACTTGACAGCCTGTTTGACGGACTTCCGAGAAATTGATTTAACACGCTTCATGAAAGGAGAATTTATGTCCGATTTAACTTTAGTTGTGCTTGCCGCGGGCATGGGCACACGTTTCGGCACGAGGATAAAGCAGCTTGAAAAGCTCGGACCATGCGGAGAGCTGCTTATGGACTATTCGATCTACGACGCTGTGAAAGCGGGCTTTGACAGGGTGGTATTCATTATCAGAAAGGATATTGAGGATCTTTTCAAGGAAACGATAGGCGACAGGATAGCTCGGCAGATAAAAACGGAATATGTTTATCAGTCTCCCGATATACTTCCCGTAAGGAGCGGGGATTTCCCCTCGCGTGAGCGCCCATGGGGTACGGCTCAGGCGCTGTATTGCTGCAAGGACGTGCTGAACGGACCGTTCGGTATAATAAACGCCGACGATTTCTATGGTCAGCGCTCTTTTCAGCTGCTGGCGGATTTTCTGAAAACCCCTGACGCGCGGGGCTGCTCGGTGGATTATCCCCTTAAAAATACTCTTTCTGACAATGGAACGGTAAACCGCGGTATATGTAAGAGCGACGCCTCGGGACTTCTTAAAAGCGTAGAGGAAACAAAAGGTATCGCCCGAGGAGAGGACGGGATTATCCGCGGAAACTATCGCGGAGAAACAAAAATCCTCTCGGAGAACGATACCGTTTCTATGAGTATGTGGGGCTTCGGGGCGGACTTCATTCCCGCTCTTGAAAAAAGACTGGCGGCATTTCTGGAAAGCCTCCCCGCGGACGAACCGAAAGCGGAGCTTACCATTGCGGACGCAGTAGGTGATGAAATAATCCGGAACGGATTCACGTTAAGGGATATTCCCACAAGCGATATGTGGTTCGGTATCACCTACGAAAGCGATGTTCAGGAAGCGCGCGGTGCACTTAAAAAATACACTGAGCAGGGACTTTATCCAGCTCCCGTATGGAACACGCATTGAAACACTGACACGTTTACACATTTTATAGGATAAAAAATTCTTACGCAAGGAGAATTGCTATGATTATTGTGCCGATAGACAACCTAAGGGTCGGAATGATGCTGGCAAGCGACGTCAATACAACCTCCGCCAGAGAATACCGCACGCTTTTCAAAAAGGGCACTATCCTTAAAGGAGATTCAATTAAGCTGCTCAGGACTCAGGGAATCAAAACCGTAAAGATTGTCGGTTTTGACGAGGAAGAAGATATCGAAGAGGATCTGTCAGATGATGAAGTAAAGAATCAACATATCGAATATGCCCTCTCGGAGCTTAATGATATCTTTGAATCAAACGAAATACGCGAACTGTCGCATGAAGCAGTAAAAAAGGTTGACAGCATCGCTGACGATATCCTGTCCGACTTGAAAAACAACTCAACATATCTGGGAAATCAGATGATAGCGCTCCAGAACTACGACGACTATACATATAAGCACTGCCTGCGCGTTTCTATGCTGTCAACCAGCATATGCTATGAAATGGGGTTTACCGCAGAGCAGACCAAGGAGGTCATAATTTCCGCGCTGCTTCACGACATCGGCAAATCCAACATCGACCACGACATAATAATAAAGCCCGGCAAGCTGACTGATGAGGAGTTTGAAGAAATAAAGCGCCACCCCATAATCGGCTACGATGTGCTTAAAAACAGCGGCTGCTACTCGCCGAACATAATGGCGGGCGTACTGTTCCATCAGGAGAAGTTTGACGGAACCGGTTATCCGCGGGGTCTGAAGGGATATCAGATACCGCTTATCGCGCGTATAATCGCGGTTGCCGACGTGTTCGACGCGCTCACCTCAAACCGCCCCTACCGCAAGCCGTGGTCGGTGGCGGAAACAGAGGAATATATGCTGGGAAGCTGTGTGACCCACTTTGACTATGATGTTGTGGCTGCTTTTCTGCGTGCGTTCAACCCGTATCCCGTCGGTACAATGGTTTCTCTTTCCGACAACACACATGGCGTGGTAATCTCTCACAACACCAATGTCCTTCGCCCTGTGGTACTTAATATGGGTGTTGACCGCAACGGAAGAATGGTAGATCTTGCCAACGATTTCAAATATCTTTCACTTATGATCACGGGAATTTACAACGGAGATTACAGCAATTAGAATATGCGGCTGTTTGAAATTTTTGGGGGATTAAACGTGTACCGCTTTTGTCATAGCGCATTACTTAAAGTGTTATATCCAGCTTTATCTCCACAAAGGATTTTATGCACGCCGAACATTTTTCAAAGCCCAGCAAAGCGCTGTTAAGGCATAGCTCATAATTGGTGTAGTCGTCCCACTCCTTGCCGGTATAGTAGCGGTAATATTCGCGCCTGTAACGGTCTATCTTCTTTATCTCGCGCTCAGCCTCTTTTTCATTAAGCGGTTCGAGCGCCATTACGTTTTTAATGCAGCTTTCCATCGGCGCCCATACGAACACGCGCGCAACGTTTTCCCTATCCTTTAAAACATAGTCAGCGCAGCGCCCTACGATAATGCAGGACTCTCTTTCAGCAAGCTCCTTTATTATCTTCGCCTGATAGTTAAACAGGTTTTCGTCTGATACAAAGTCGCTGCTTTCTGGAGGTATCAGCTTACCTGTGTATTTTTTGGTGAGCGGGTTGAAGATACCTTTGTTCACTTTTTCGTCCAGCTTGCCGAAAAGCTCCAGATTTATCCCGCTTTCCTCCGATGCCATGTAAAAAAGCTCCCTGTCGTAAAAGGGTATTCCCAGTTCCTTGGAGAGCATTTTGCCGATAGTTCTGCCGCCGCTGCCGTAGCCGCGCGCGATGGTGATAACATACTTTTTCTCGCTCATAATATGACCCCCCTA
>CAJTMU010000023.1 GCA_910577365.1 uncultured Oscillospiraceae bacterium
GGATGGACGCACCTCTTGTGCACCAGTTGTCACGCCAGTGGCACAGCTGGGCAGCTAAGTGCGGATCGGATAAACGCTGAAAGCATCTAAGCGTGAAGCCGTCCTTAAGATAAGATATCCCATGCGTAAGCAGTAAGACCCCTTGTAGACTACGAGGTTGATAGGTTCAAGGTGTAAGCATGGTAACATGTTCAGCCAGCGAATACTAATCGGTCGAGGGCTTAAACCTCAATTGGTTATGTCTTGCTCTTGTTTCGTTGTTCAGTTTTGAGAGTTTTCTCATTAGTCGGTGCTTATGGCAGTGAGGTCCCACCTGTTCCCTTTCCGAACACAGTAGTTAAGCTCACTCGCGTCGAAAATACTTGGCGGGCAACTGCCCGGGAAGATAGATCAGTGCCGGCTTTATGCAGCTTTAGCTCAGTTGGTAGAGCAACTGACTCTTAATCAGTGGGTCCAGGGTTCGAGTCCCTGAAGCTGTACCAAATATTAAGGAATAGGGTGACCTATTCCTTAATTATATGGCTCGTTGGTCAAGCGGTTAAGACACCGGCCTCTCACGCCGGTAACGGGGGTTCGATTCCCCCACGAGTCACCAAATTAAAATGTCTTCCGCATGGAAGGCATTTTTTGTTATAAAGTGAAAACTTCCATATATGCAGGGGACTATAATAGGCAGCTGCGAGTTGACATAAACGTAGCGCCGCTAATCAGCACGCATACCCATTGAATTACATGAAATCTCCCCCGAAAACAGCGCTGGAGCGCCATATCGAGGGATAATTTTTTTCTTATTTTTCTATGACGTACCTGTCAATCTCAAAGGCTGCGTAATCCTTGATGCTAACTGTTTAAAAGCGGTATGTACGCAAGTTAATATTGTGGGATCACATCAAAACACTTCCTTAAAATTCCATTTAATCAATGTCAGTACCACCTTCGTTTGGCTGGCAATCCAGCGAAAATTTGCAGATGTCTTCATCGGTGAGATATTCCGAGGACATTTTCATTAGTGAAGCGGACTCATAATTTGGTCGGAAAGCGAAAACGGGCGAGAGTGACGCGGTCACTGTCTGAGACGTAGTGTAGTAAAATTTATTAATTGAGCAGTTCAGATAAAAACCGTTTTCCAAAGAGTGCTGGGTGTAAGAAAGCACGTTGAGCGGGAACACTGCTGCTCCGCCTTCTCCACCGACAGTTATGCTTGTGGTGGGCGCGGGCGATTCCAAATAGCCGATTAAAGTGGGTCTTGTAAAGTCCGAAGCCCCCGTTCGTCCGTAAATCTCAGTTGACACGCGTATGTCGGTCAGCCCGAATTCGCTCAGCTCCGATAAAAATTCTGAACCCAAATTGTAAAAATAAATATACCTAATGTCGCTTGCGGTTTTTCCCAGTGCGGTAATGGCAGAAATGTCAAAGGAAATGCTAAAGCGGATTAGCGCGCCATACAGATTTGCAGATAGTCCAACAAATGACTTCTCGTCCTCCATATTGAGCCATGTGCTATCCGTAAAGCCTATTCCCACATAGCAGTAAGATCTTTTTGTTATAAACTCAGGATATTTTCGGACATTCAGCAACTGCTGCTCCAAAGCACTTATATCCGATGTGTTTACTGTTATTTTTTTCGTTAGGGCAGTGGCTTTGCTGTCCGTGTATTTTTTTGCATTGCTCAGAGCAGCCTCGTCTTGAGTATCGACGTATTCCTTCAGCTCGCCGCCGTCTTCATCCGAAGCCGACGGCACACTAAAATTTACTTCTGCGTTCGTTCCGGTCAGCTCAACCCTGCCGCCGCTGCCAAGCAAGTACACCGTGCCGTTTGCATCGGGCAAGCCTCGGGAGGCTCCCGAATTTATTTCTATCACACCGTCTGCGTATGGCTCTATTCCCGCTCTCGTCGACGCGTACAGCGGGGAATCTGTATTGTTTACTATAAGTGCGTTTAAGCCGCCCAACTTTTTCACACAAAGCTCAGCGCCCGTTAATGTTACCGTTTTTGTTGCCATATTTTTGTCTCCTTATTTTTATTTCGGGGAATGTTTCCCTGAAATAGCATACATCGTTTTGCACTGCATTTTACTGCACACTTTTTTTCCGAGAAAATATTGGCTACTTTGAAAATACATGTAGCATTGTATGTACTTCAAAAAATTTCAATAAGGTTATACATGAAATCTGTTGAAAGATAGGTGTCGAGCATTAATCCGAACATACTCTGGTATATAAGTCAGATTCATTAAAGAGCTTCAATGCCGTTTTAAAGCCGCCCGCAAATATCTCTTTTGACTCAAATAACATTATTCTTGACGTTTATAAATAGTGTAAATAATAGCATATATTTACAAGAACGCATCATTAAATGCGATAGAAAAATCCGCATAACGGGGCTATGCTTGACTTATTTCATGCTATATGATATAATTGATATATCAAAAAATTTTTATATCAGAGCTTGTTCAAATTAACGTTTAATGCTTGTTTTGGGTTAATGGAACATCGCTAATAATAAGTCAATATATATTTGCGGGTTAAATGCAGCGGATTTATAAGCGGAGTCTTGTTATTAAGTATCACCGCGAAATCAATGCTCAGTGCTTTTTAGACTCTTCCGCATTCAAATTGACATTCTCATTTTTGACTGGCGGCTTAACTTATTAAAGAGAAACAAGCTGGCAAATTACAAAAATCATTTGGAAGTTACCTATCTTCAAGACTGATTTTCATCGAAGGGACTTAGGCGGGAAACAAAATGTAAATTTTTCAATGTCCCGCATATTAAAATGAAGAATGATACTAAAATTATTTTAAAGTTCTCTGTTAAGGCTCTCCTTGTAATGATTCTCACTGCAATGTCACTATACAACCTTCTACACGATACAAAGATATGCGTTAAAAGCGAAACAATTTATTTTTCGGAAGATGCCAATAACTATGACTTCATTATAAATATAAACACTGCAAATATACGTGAGCTTCAAAAACTAAACGGGGTAGGTCGCATAACCGCTCAGGCAATAATCGATTACCGTACCGAAAACGGCGAATTTACTTCAATTGATGAGCTTACAAATGTTAAGGGTATCGGTGATGCAAAGCTTGAAAAAATCAGGGATCATATTACAGTTTAAATCGTTGATTTTCACTCGCTATTCCTTAGGCTCTGAAATAATCACAAATGTTTTCTGAGAACAGACAGAGAATATTCAGCCACAGTTTCGCAACCATGTAAAATCAACCAACCTTTTAGTAAGCAGCAAAATGCAGAGGCGCATTATCCCGTTGCGGGATAATGCGCCTCTTGAAAAAGAATCATATTGTGCGATTTACAGCTTACGCTTCAGAAAATTGATCTTTACCCGCCGAGCATAATGGGCATTCAAAATCGTCGGGAAGATCCTCCCATTTTGTACCGGGAGCAATGCCGCCCTCGGGGTATCCCTTTTCTTCGTCATACTCCCAACCGCAGAGATCGCATACATACTTCATAAAATATCACCTTTCAAAATTTTAATATTTGAATTGCATTGTTGTGTTGAAACAATACAATTTCAATGCTTATAAATACCTGTTGTTTCAGCTGCCCGAGCTTTCATGATTGATTCAAAAACGCACCAAGCTTTTTATCCTCTGTTCGGATATGCGTAATAAGAATACTGATATGCCCGTTCAGCTTCGCCAGCTCCGCAATCGAGGGACCAGACACAGATATTCCGGAAGTGATCTCACGAAGTGTCTGCTTGTACTTTTCGTGAAATGCTCTGTGGGGCGTAAATCCCGGATAGTTACTCTGCCGCTGAAGCTGCTCCTCATGCGAAAAATGACGATCCACATAATCGTTCAGAAATTTTATGGTTTCGTTCATGTGAACGCGACCGTTTCCCTCTCCGCAGGCATCCAACAGTTTGTTTACTGCTTGAATCAGTTCGCGGTGTTCCATATCAATAATTGAATTACCCGTTTCCAGGTCTTTTGTTAATTCGTATCTGCTCATTGGCAACCTCCTCCGTTTCCAATGCAGCCATGCTTGTTTTCTCCGCAGCTATGTCCTGCACATTGATGTCCATGTCCGTGATGGCTGCATTGTATATCCGCATTAAATTTAAGATTACCCGCAAGCAAATCATTTACTGCTTTGTCCACGCTGCCTGACACGCCGCCGTAAAGACGAATTCCAACCTCAGCGAGCGCAGTCTGAGCACCTGCACCGATACCGCCGCAAATCAAAGCATCAACCTTCATCTCAGACAGCAGTCCAGCTAAAGCTCCGTGACCGCTTCCGTTTGTATTGACAATATTTGTCACGGCAATTTTTCCGTTCTCAACATCATAGAGCTTAAATTGCTCCGTGTGTCCGAAATGCTGAAACACATTTCCATTTTCATATGTTACCGCAATTCTCATAGTTCTATCCTTTCTGTCAATATAATTTTGCCTGTTCTACACCTTTAAAAACTCACCCTGATCATTTTTACTGCCATTATAGCCGCACTTTTGACATTGCGGCATCGTGTTTTCCGCATCATCTTTATGATACGCTCCCGACCAGCGGCAGATGCCCTGCAATATCGGCACTACCGACGCACCCTTCTCAGTAAGTGAATATTCAACCTTTGGCGGAACTTCGTCATAGGATTTTCGGTTTATGATTTCGCTCTTTATCAGCGATTTAAGCGATGACGCCAAAACAGCATCAGTAATATCGGTCAATTCACGCCGCAGTTCACTATACCTCAGTGTCACCTTGGCGGCAAGCACACAAATAATCCTGCAATTCCACTTGCCCCCGAACACGCCCAGACCATATTCCAAAGGACACCGTATATCCTTGTCCAGTTTGGGTTTATACACTTAACCACCCCGAAAAATATTTCTTTCTATATTATACATCTGTATTGAGGAAAAAGCAAGATACTATTAAAAATATTAGTGTCAAAAAACGAACACAGATTTAAATATTTGTGATGCTCCATTTCCGGAGTATGCGTAAACCGAATCGATAGCAATAATATTTAAGACGCCGGTTTTATAAAATTTATAGATTGGCATAATTTTGCATAATAAAGTTAAAAACTTGTTTTCATATACTTAAGTGCTTGTCGAAGAGAAATTTTCTCGAGAATATGGAAAAGTGATTATTACATATCGTATATACAAGCTCGACACAGTCAGCCCGCATAGGAGCTTTAATGTTGTTATTGTGAAAATTTACTGTGAGGAAAGCATTAAGCGTCTATGATAACAGATATATTTCCTGACTTATAAACTTAAAACAATAAAATGTCAAATTAATAATGAATAACCGCTGACTCAAAGACCTTGTTTGGGTCAAAATCAACTTGGCATGCCGCATGTGCTGCCAAATTTGCTCACAGACTTACAGACTTGCTTCTTCGGCACTTCATTAAGCTGCGGCGCATCATGTCAATTTGAACCTTTTAAGTCGGTTTAAAGAGGTGTTTAAATTCAACATGTTTATAATTGAGCGTATACAGTATAACTTTTAATCATTTAAAATCAAATGCCTAAAGCAATATGCTCTTTGTGATTTAGTCACTGAAATGTAACGGTTTTTCCTGTATACTTGTAAATACAGGAGGGGATATAATATGCCAAAAAGAAAAGCGTCGGTCAGCGTCCGCGAGTGCGTGGCATGTGGGTGCTGCATGAAGGTATGTCCAAGAAATGCCATTACCGTTCCAAAAGGTATTTACGCCGAAATTAATCCGGAACTGTGCGTAGGCTGCGGAAAATGCGCAAAAGAATGTCCGGCAGGCGTTATAACATTGGAGGTGACGGAACAGTGAAGCAAAAGAAAAGGTGGTATGATTTTCTTTGGATATTTTCTCTTACCTATTTGATTCTGGGATTTTTCAACATATTGTTCGCATGGCTCGGACTGCTTTGCTTTTTTATCCCGATCATAATTTCTGTGGCAAAAGGCAATAAGGCTTACTGTAACAAATACTGCGGCAGGGGACAGCTGTTTGCCCTTGTGGGAGGAAAAATCGGATTGTCACGCAAAAAGGACGTTCCTAAATGGATGAAATCGAAATATTTCCGGTACGGATTTCTAATTTTCTTCTTTGCGATGTTTTTTATAATGCTTTGGAACACCTATCTGGTATTCGCCGGCACAAGGGAATTGAGCCAGACGGTAAAACTGCTTTGGGCATTCAAGCTGCCGTGGCACTGGGCTTATCACGGGACTCTGTTCTCACCCGGGGTGGCGCAATTCGCTTTCGGCTTTTACAGCGTAATGCTTACGTCTACCATTCTGGGATTTATCACCATGATTTTTTTCAAGCCGCGTTCGTGGTGCGTCTACTGCCCGATGGGAACAATGACCCAGCTGATATGCAAAGCAAAAAATATTTCCGCGTCAAAAAAATAAAACAGGGTATACTAATAACACATATAAAAGAAAGGAATTATGATTATGTCAGTTTTAAATGTAAACAAAGGAAACTTTGATTCTGTAAAAACCAGCGATAAAACGGTTCTTCTTGATTTCTACGCCGATTGGTGCGGTCCATGCCGCATGGTATCACCTTTGGTGGACGAGATAGCGGAAGAAAATCCGCAGTATCTGGTGGGAAAAATTAATGTTACCGACGAACCGGAGCTGGCGCAGGCGTTCGGCGTGGCAAGCATTCCAACACTGGTTGTTATGAAGAACGGAAAGATCGTAAATCAGGCATCTGGAGCAAGACCGAAACCACAGATTCTTGCCATGTTAGAGGGTTAATTTACGAAGCCGATTTTTATCAATAATCTTCACCCCTTTGCGCGAAACTTCAACTATTCCCTCACTGGCAAAATATTTCAGCATTCGAGACACAACCTCGCGGGCAGAGCCTATATAACGGGCAATCTGCTCGTGAGTGAGTGTGATTGCATCGGAACCGGTTCTTGAAGATTCGTCCAAAAGAAAAATTGCAAGCCGTTTGTCCATACTCATAAAGAGTATCTGCTGCATGACCCACATTACGTCTGAAAATCGGCTTACAGCGGTTTCAAGCGCAAATATTCTTATCTGAGGATTTCGGGAGGAAAGCTCCGCAAATACAGAACCGCTTACAACATAGCATTCGCTGTCCTCCTCCGCGTCGATAAACACATCAAAAGTAATCGTCCGAAGCACACATGAGGCGGACAGCATACACATATCACCGCTGTGCAGACGATACAGCGTAATATCCTTACCGTCCTCTGACATCATATAAAGACGCAGGCTGCCCGAACGGACGAATATTACGCCGGAGCATTCCTCTCCGCTGTGGATATTGGCGCCATTGTGATAGTTCACAGCAAATGAATTTCGACAGATAAGCTCCCTGTCAGATTCCGAAATTTCATTCCAGAACGGAAAAATTTCCCTATATATTGGCTCAAATAAATTTTGTTCCATTGCATAAACTCCTTTCGGAAATATGTTTGTGTAAAAGTGACATTACGGTCCGCACAGTCACAGCTGTAAAGCATTCGGTTCGGGCTGGCGGAATTCATTATATAAGAATATGAAGACTATGTTTTCTTTGTCAGACATGGTCTGTTTACGCATAACTTTTTCGGCAAATCGAATAACGCATAAAACAGGAGGCATGAAATGCAGCATATATATGATATGATTATAATCGGAGGAGGACCTGCCGGATACGCAGCGGCTTTATACGCTTCCCGTGCTAAGCTTGACGTAGTTGTTATCGAGAGGATGTCAGCAGGCGGTCAGATGTGTCTGACCGGAGATGTTGATAATTATCCCGGATTTGATGAGGGAATCGACGGTTTTACACTTGGCATGAAAATGCAGCAGGGTGCAGAACGATTCGGCGCAAAAACCGAATATGCGGAGGTCACATCGGTTGATTTCTCTGAAAAACTGAAAAAAGCGGAAACAACAAACGGCACGTTTTACGCAAAAACCGTGGTAATTGCATCCGGCGCAAATCCTCGCCGTTTGTCACTTCCCATGGAGCGGGAGCTGACAGGAAGGGGTGTTCATTACTGCGCACATTGTGACGGCGGATTTTATAAAGATAAAACCGTTATCGTAGTTGGCGGAGGAAACTCCGCTGCGGCAGACGCGCTGTATCTTTCACGATTGGCGTCCAAAGTATACGTTGTTCATCGCCGTGAGAGCCTCAGAGCCGACAAGCTTTATCATGAGCCTTTACTAAAGGCTCCGAACATTGAGTTTGCATGGAACAGCACTGTATCGGAGCTAATTGTTGATGACAATAGGTTTGTCGGAGTAGGAATCAGAAATGTGAACACTCAAAACATCAAAAATATTGATTGCGACGGAATATTTGTAAGTATAGGAAGAGAACCCGCTACGGGGTTCTTAAGCGGCGCAGTTGCGATTGACCCTCATGGCTATGTTATTGCCGATGAAAGTACACAAACAAACGTAAAAGGGATTTTTGCCGTGGGAGATATACGCACAAAAGCTCTTCGCCAAATCGTTACCGCTGTGGCGGACGGCGCTGTGGCGGTGCATTTTGCGGAGGAGTATCTTGCGCAGACCGAATGAAATCTCTTTAATTCCAAAACACATGATTTACGGTTTTATTTTTCAGAATTTAGTATATGAAAACAGGAATGAAAGTGCTTTATAACCCATTTACAGCTCATCAATACCAAGAGTCCCTTTTATTACCGACAATCATTTACTATATTATACACCATTGTTATTTTAAATGCAAGCTAATATTAAATTTTCAGTTTTAACAGTTTGTTTCAGCTCCGATACAACGGTCCAATGGAAGGATTTTGGGGCATCCTAAATCCGAAATGTATTATCTTCGGAAATTCAATTCTGCTGACAAACTGATTTCGGCAATTGAAAATTATATAAATTTTTATAACATAAAGCGTTGCCAAAAACGGCTCAGATGTATGGCTCCAATGGAATTTCATACCGAATTTGCCGACTAAAAAAATCATCAACGTCATATGTCGTTGGTGATTTTCCAAAAACTTTTCAAGATTTCTTTTGTTTTTTACTCTGTCCGCTTGTCAAGGGGCATATCATTCAGACAACAGCAGGTGTTTTGTTATAATCCTCTTTTCAATGCGGTTTTACGGTTGTTCAAATTTATATGGTCATGATATCACAGTTTTGATAAATCCGAAGCATTATTATGATTCAGATTTATATAATATTTCAATTTTTATTTGATACGTTTTCCCCTTAATTCATGGATGGCTCTTTTTAGTTTATTTTTTACCCACAAAGCCATATTTGGAATAACCTTTCAGATAGTATTAACAATAAAACGCCCATGGCATACAATCTATGGGCGTTTTATGTCATGCTTTTTATCAATGGAGATTGTTTTGGGGCAGCAATATACTATGGTCAGGGCAATAGAGATGTGGATTACGGAGTTAAAAGTTAAATTATTAAGGGATGCTGCCTCTTCAATATAACATTACACTTACTGCTTGTTTAATGCGTTTTGAAGAACGGAAAGTTCCTCGTCTGTGCAGCGGTTTTCTTGCACCGTTATAACATCGTGCATTACATTTTTCAATTCGTGCGGCGCTTTCATAGCATCTGTACTGCAAATACCACAAAAGTTGATACAAGTGCTTTTGATTTTGTCATAATATTATCCCTCTGATGTAAAGCAAATGGCAGCGCCAGATTATAGCGCTGCCATTATCATAGTATATTTCCAAGTAAAGCCAAGGTTATAAATAAATCGGTTATCGGGTCGGTAACCATACCCTCATCTGATTTTCGCCGCGGTTTCCCCATGTATAGTAGGGTATGGCAGTAAGCGTTTCCGGAACGGCTTCGGGCTTTTTTGAGGTATAAAGCGATGCTGACGGAGTCATTCTGAAGCCGCTGATTTTCAATGATTGCACTCCAAGCTCATCAATGTGCTCTCCGATCTCTATTTTACTGTTATCATCAAGCATGAGCGACAGAACATCTCCATTATTGTCCGCTCCTTCAAAGCAGTAGACCAGCGCTCCGCGCATTACTGCGGCGCAGCCCGTATTCTCGGATACCTTTGAGGAACAATATACAAGGCGCGGAGTGTCGTCCAGAGTAATCTCCAGAACGCTGCCGCCTTTCACGTCAAAAAATGCGTAGCCGTTTTCAACGCGGTATTGAGCCGCCTCTCCGTCCATTGTTGCCGAAAAGCTCTCATTCCATGAGGGAACGCGTACCGCAAGCTTTCCGCTGCCCGAAAGTACTTCGTACTTTATAGTAAATCCGTAAGGGAATTCCGTGGTGCAGCGCAGCTTCAGCCCGTTGCCGAAGTTCACCTCACCAGCCGCGAAAAGGTGACAGCAGCATGTGTCCCCCGCCGTTCCGTATGCGTATGTTCCCAGAGATGAGACAGTTCTTGCCACGTTAGGCGGGCAGCAGGCACAGGCAAACCATTCGGGGCGCTGTGGCTTGGCGTGCAAATGCGTCGCAGCCGTGCCCGAAATTCCTGGAATAACCTCCAAAGGATTTACATAGAAAAATCTCTTTCCGTCAAGCGACATTCCCGCAAGCACAGTGTTGTAGAACGCACGCTCCATAACGTCCGCATATTCGCCGTTAAGGTCGTTTTCCAGCATTGCACGTGCAAAGAACATCAGTCCACAGCTCGCGCAGGTTTCCGCATAAGCGGTGTCATTGGGCAGGTCATAATCCGCCGTAAACGCCTCGCCGATACAGGTAGAGCCAATACCTCCAGTAACGTACATTCTTCGCTCGGTGATGCTCTTCCAAAGTCCGCGGCATGCCTCAAAAAGCTCTTTGTCACCTGTAACGGCAGCAGCACCCGCCATACCCGTATATAGATACACCGCCCTTACAGCATGACCTACCGCGTCGCGCTGTTCTCTTACGGGAGCGTAGCTCTGCTGATAATATCCGTCGTCTCCGTTGCTTCCCCATACCGTCCAGTCGCGGCGCTCCGCCTCCCGTTTGAAAAAGTTCCCGTCCGAGCCGCGCGAATCGATAAAGTGCTGGGCAAGCTCCAGATACTTCTTTTCGCCCGTTGACCCGTACATTTTCAATAATGCAAGCTCTACCTCGGGGTGTCCCGGATAGCCTTCGTTTTTCTCGGTGATAAATCTGTTGTAGATATGCTCCGCGCATTGCTCCATCACCTTAAGCAGAGTATCTTTGCCGGTGGCTTCATAATAAGCCGCGGCGGCTTCCATAAAATGCCCCGCACAGTACAGCTCATGACCCTCCAGAAGATCGGTCCAGCGCTTATCTTTGTCCTTTATCGTAAAATATGTGTTGAGATATCCGTCCCTGTCCTGCGCACTTGCGATAAGCTCTATAAGTTCGTTCGCGCGTTTTTCAAGTTCCTCGTCGGGGAACAGCGCCAGCGAATAGGCGGCAGCTTCAAGCCACTTTGCCGCGTCGCTGTCCTGAAAAACCATTCCATAAAAGCCGTCGCCCGCGTCCTCGCCGCGCAGAACTTTTGCGCAGTTTTCAAAATTTTTTACAACATGGCTTTTTTCGGCACCCTCCGCTTTGTCGCACAGCACAGCATACTGATACGGTATGACTTCCTGCCTGATGAGATGCTGAAGGTCAGAAATGAAGCCGTCGGAAGGGGTAAAATCCTTAATTCTTATCGGTGTGCAGTTCATTACAAAATCTCCTTTTATGTATTGACATATAGCTTTGTATGTATTATAATCTTATATAAGACAAAAATAAAGGGATTATTTCCGCTTTTTTATGGATAATTATCCTGCTCGGGAGGGAATTATGAATGAGATATATCTGAGCAGCGCTGTACTTCCTGTTATATGCAGCTGCGGGGCGCTGACGGCAAACGAGCCGTTTTATCACGCGGACAGAACGCTAAGCTTCAATGTGCTTGTTTATGTGACGGAGGGCTGCATTTACGTAACTGAAGAAGAAACAGATTATGAGCTTAAGGCAGGCGATCTGTTTTTTCTTAAAAGCGGATTAAGGCATTACGGAAAATACCCTTGTCCCCGCGGCACAAGCTGGTATTATGTTCATTTTGCGCTTTCTGGGCAGGAGAAGCTGCCACATTTTGAATTTAACCGCCCATCTCAGTATGAGCCTCTGGAGTACTCCGCTCCGCTGCCCAAGCTTTCAAAAATTTCGGAGCGCTCCGAAACGGCAAGGGGTTTGAGGGAGCTTACCGCGCGTTTTTCCGACGGAGACAAGATGAGCGGCTGGCTGCTCAATTCCGAGTTTTACGCGCTGCTGTCGCCGCTTTGCTTTTCCGGAGCGCTCAGCTGCCCGCCCACGACCGCCGACAGGGTTGAGGAATATCTCCGTGCACATTGCCGCGAGGGCTTTTCCGCTTCATTGCTGGAGCGGGAGCTGCATCTTAGCTATAAGCGGCTCGCCGCGGTTTTCAAAGCAGAAAAGGGGGTAACCATGCAGCGCTATCATAACTGCTGCCGCATGGAGGAGGCGGCGCGGCTTCTGCGCAATACACTTATGAGCGTTGGGGAGATAGCGGGCGAGCTGGGTTTTGAGGATATGCTTTATTTCAGCCGCCGCTTCAGAGCCTATTATTCCCAAAGCCCGACAAGCTACCGTAAATCAAGCCTTAATCCGCCGATTCCAAAGGGGATCAGATAATACCCTGATGCCCAGCCGCGCAACAAAATGCGATACCCCCGTCGTTCAGCCTGACGGGGGTAACTTGTTATTGCTTAAGCTTTTACAGCTCAATAATTATTTCCACGCCCCAGTTATAGGCGTTTATATATACAAGTGAAAAGTCGTCGACACGTTTGTTGAGGTCGTCAATAATGTTCTTGTCAATCATATCGTATACCGAGTTGACAATTTCCGGTTCACAATATACAAAGGTTTTATATTCTCCCTTGCCATAGTTTTCCGCTGCGTTTTTCAGCAAAAAGTCATATGCTGTCCGAACATCGGAGAATATGGTTTCTCCCTGCATACGGTGATAATTGTATTTTGTTGATACGGCAGCTGCCTTGTCCAGCGGAAGCTCTTTGTCAACAGTATATCCAAACGCTTTTGCCTGTGAATCTGTAAAGCAGAAAAAGTCATGAATATAAAAGTCGTCGCCGTCGTCTGCAGTAACGTCAACATTATACCAATCTCCGTTTATCTTTATGCGGTTCCAGGCATGGTCGATATCGCCGCAGCGTCCCGTTACAACTATGCAGGGTATATCAGCAGCCTGACAAAGCAGCATATACGCCATTGCTGTTCCGTGGCATTGGCTGTGACCGTCTGTGAACGGTCCTATTATGCCGCACTGGGGAAATTCGTCGGTAGCGTCGTAAACTATCCGTTCCGCAAGTGCATCGTGCATATAAAGTGCCGTTTCATAATCAGAATCCTTCATATCCGCGGGCAGCCCGGAAACGATATCCGAAATGGACGCATTAATACGGTTAAGCATTTTCTCCTCTTCGGCGGCGCTTGAAAAATAATATTTCGGGCAGAAGTCCTCTACCTTGTCGTTCTCATAGTATGTCCATTGTGATGCGGTGGTATCAACGCGGAAGAAGTGAGCGTTGTCATAGCCGAAAAGCCACCAGATATTGCAAAGCTCCTCCGGAGTGAGATCGTATTTTGACAAATCCACGCTTTCCTTATGGGCGCTCAAACATTCATAAATATCCTCATAAACGTTTTTCAGCCGTGAGGATACCGCATTATAGTAATATTTTTGCGTGTAGTCCTCGGCGTAAACCGCGCGCGGAGTTATTTCATACTTGAATGTATAGTATTTTCCCAAGAATCCGCTTTTTACAGCGAGGACACGCAGTGTGCAGCTATCGGAAACGACTATTCCATCAGATGCGTATCGTGCGGAGCTTTGAGTAGGCTTGCTTCCGTCAAGGGTGTAGTATATTTTTACGCCTGAAAGCTTTGTGGAGAGCTTTACTGTCTGCGGCGCGTCATAGCTTCCGCTCTTGACGTTTGCCGTGAGCTTTGGCGTAAGCTTGTAGTTGTAGGTAACAACCTTGCTCTTTTCGCTGCCCGAAGTGGAGTACAGCTTTAGCACGGTGTTTTTGGTAAGTTTTATCGGCGCGGAATAAAGCTTATATTTACCGCCGTTTACGCTGTAATAAATTTTCGCGTTCTTGTCATGGCAGGAGAGCGTGATCTTTTTACCTGCCGAAACGTTATATGTACCGGACTTGGCAGAGGATTTTGGCGCGCTTACTGAAGCGGCATGAGCCGTCACTGAGATGCTCGGCGCGTTTTCTTTAGCGGGCGAAACAAACAGCCCTACTGTCAGAACGGCGGACAGCAGCACCGCTGCAATTTTCTTTTTCATAATATACACCTTTCAATATTTTTAGTTTTCGCTGATTAAAACCAAGCGTAACACAATCAGCTCCGTAAGTTCCCTCGTTTTAGCAGAGCGATTGGGTTTTAGAGTGCGCATTAACCAAAATTCTTGGATTATAAAGAGGATTTTCCGAAGAACGGAGCGAAAATTATCATATGTACCGTATGTACTTCGGCAGTTTTCGACAAAGTTATGCGGAATGCCTCTGAAAGAAGGGAATTAAGAGTTAATGCGGACATGTTCAAATCAGCGTTAGCTTAACATAATTATATCAGATATCTCCAATAAAAGCAAGTCTTTTTTTCCTTTGAAACGAAAAAAGCGAGCTGCGAAAAAAACGCAGCTCGCCCGGGTATATTCAAACAGCCGCTTTGCGCCGTCGGCTGTTCGAGGGCTGCCCTGACGGCTGACCACCTTCGGCGCGGCTGTGGATTTTACCCTGCTGCATTTTATGCCGAAGGCTATGTTTTGTTGAATGTGACAGGCCGCGATGGAATGCGAAAGAGGCGGTATCCCCGCCTCTTAATTAAATATTCATCATATCATTTATCAAAATCGCCGCAAGCAGCACATTAAATGCGTTCGCTATGCCGATATAGCTTATTTTTGTACCTTTGTGTACAAAGCTTACCGCCATAAAGCCTATCCACGCGCAGGACGCAGCGACCGCGATCAACAGTGCCAGAACGCCCCAGTACAAGCTGAGTTCAAGCTTGAAAACACGCATAAGCATTATTTCCGCCACAAAATCAGTCACCGGGACAAGCATTATGGGCAGAGTTGCCCAGCCCCATTTGGGGCGCTTTGTCCTGAAAAAAACTATGGAAATTATCAGCAGTAAAGCCGTTATAACGCCGCATTCGATAGCCATTTGCCACCTCTCAGCCCTTCAATATATCCGCCGCAAGCTTATTGTCTGCGCATATAGCGTAGAAAACGCAGTTTCCGTCCTGCTCAGCGAAGCAGTCGTCAAATTTGTACATTTCGTCAGGGGTGTAATCTTTATAAGTATCACGCTGCTTTTCAATGCGGCTCTCCAATGTGGATTTTATATCCGCCGCCGCGTCTTCGTCCACCGCCACAAACACTCCAAACTCATCGGGCATCGCACCGGAGGCACAAATCTGTGCCGAAAATTCCGATACCTTTTCTGGGTCTATGCCGAGGAAGGTGGACAGGTTATCCGCAGTAACCTCTGCCATGCTCGGCAGCTCTATCTGACCCGCCAACTCTGCAACTCTCTCCGAAGCGGACTTTACATCAGCCTCCGAAGTAGCTACGTTGGATGCGTTGGAGGCGCTGGACGCATTGGACGCGTCTGACACGTCCAATGTGCCGCTTTGATTATCCGAACCTGTCTTATCTCCGCAGCCAGCCATCAGCGCTAACGCTGCAGCCATTGCTATTGCCATAGCTCTCTTAATTATTTTGCTCATTTTAGCTCTCCTTATAAACAATTAAATTTCCGCCGCACATATCCGTTTGTCCGAAGCGTTTTTCGGATTGCATGCTCTAAATCCAAGTTTTCTATCCCTCGATCTCATTCTGAATAAAGCTCAGCATAACATCATAGGTTGAACCAAGAAAATGCAGTCCGTCCACCTCCGCGTATTCTGCGCTGAAATAGCCGTTTTCATCAATAAGCAGACTGTACAGATCCAGATATATTGCTCCCATTTCATCGCATATTTTCTTCACGCTGCCGTTAAAGTCCCTTATCATTTCGTTGGTGATTCCCGCAGAGGCAGCCGATGAGCTGTCGGCGGTAACAGGTGATACGGAAATGCAGTAAATATCCGTTTCGGGGCATGAATCAGCAAGCTTTTCCAGCAGCGTAGAATAACTGCCTTTCATGGCATCAATATCCGTGCTTGAGCCCATTCCGTTAGACCCCAGCATTATAAAAATCCGCTTTGGCTGCATACTCTGTGCGTATTCAAGGGCGGTGGCGCTCGTGTTGTCGTACAGGTCGATCTCCTCGCTGTACGCTTTGTATGGCGTGTATCCTATACCCGCTGCAACGTTCTTCATTTCAAGCTTTCCATACAGATAAAGACCTGTGGAAATACTGTCCCCTATAAACAGGTCGTTGGCAAAAAACTCCTTGGAATAGCTTGTAGAAGGGGTTGTGCTTTCCGAAGGAATGCTTTCTTCAGCAGGCTTGGGGGTGGTTTCGGGCGGAGGAGGCGGCTCGGTTGGTTCAGTTGACCTTTTGGTCATGGATACCGGCGGCGTATGTGGGCGATCTTCATCGTTAGTTTCCTCACTTTGTAATATCCCATTAACGTTAAGTAATTCTGATTTCGTGCTCCCTGACGTGGAAACACTCGTTGCAGGAGGTTCCTCTTTTTTTATCGCCGAAAAAGCAAGGCTGAAGGTCAGTCCGCATACCAGCAGTATCAGCAGTATCATTATTATGTTCAATACTATAACGGAGCGCGGAAGCTTTGGTTTAGGTCTTTTTTCCTGCATTTTCCCTGCTCCTTTCTATGTTCCTCATTTTGTCGGTCCCTTTCGGTAGTATAGTTGTTTACGGCTTGTATATAAAGCTTGAGCTGAAGCGGATTAAGAAAATTCCGGGATTGCACGTCATATAGGCTATTTTTATGGGCTGAGTTATTAACCGCTCATTTTCCTATTATAAACCAATACCCTAAAAATTTCAAGACATTTATGAAAAATTTTAGTTAAAGTTTTGCAATATTTGGCATTTGCCGGTTAGCAAAATTCCTCGCCGTCAGCGCAGAATATCCTCGTCCTTACAATGCGCGCGGGTGATGGGGAAAGCCCATAATGTTTTTGATAGGCGTCCAGCAGCAGCGCGGGGTTTATGGTAAGCTCGTTGCCGGCAGGCAGGCGCACCGAAAAGCTCCTTTCGGATATTTCAAGCTTATATATCAGCGGCTTAAGATCCAGAATTGCGATGCCCTTTTTGGTCTTTTTTTCCACAGGAATCTCATTTAGCGCCGCGAATCCGGCGAGCCTTTCCTTATCAATATCCGTTTCAATTCGGTATTCCGCCGCTGCTATGTCAGCGTTCTTGTGTATAGGGACGCTCACACTTATCACGCGTATGTCGGGCGGAAGCGCATCGTTGAGTCTATCCGCTACCTCGTCATACGGTATATCCTCCAGCAGGCGGAAATCCATGGCTTCCCGCTCACCCTCATGACCAAGTGAAAGCGGCAGCACAAATGCAACATAGGTATGCGGGTTGAATCCCTCGGTTTTCCACACGGGCAGCCTGCTTCGGCGCACGGCACGCAGCACACAGTTATTCAGGTCAATCGCTGAAATATACTTCGCTCTTCCCGTCTTTGAAAAAAATGCTCTGGTATTAACGCAAGGCACGGCAGCATTCACCTCCTACGTTCTGTATCACGCCGCAGTCAGAGCATTTTTCGCGGCAATTTGGGGTGCATATCCCCTCATGGGCAAGCCGGTTTTCCCGCACAAGAAAATCATGGCTCACCAGCATATTTATATGGCTCCACGGTGCTATCTCATCAAAGCTGCGTTTCCTGTTGGCATAAAAGCTCATATCCAGCCCGCACTCATTAAAAGCCTCCCGCCACTTTTCAAAATCAAAATATTCATCCCAGCCGTCCAGCTTGCAGCCTTTCTTCCACGCGAGGTATACAGCCCTGCCGACTCGCCTGTCGCCGCGCGCAAGAACGGCTTCCAGAAGTGAAATTGGATATTTTGAGCGGCTAACGGTTATCTTCTTGTCATTAATAAGGCTCATGAGGTGCTTCTGTCTTTCGCGGATAGTTTCCTCGTCCGCCTGCGGTTCAAACTCAAATGGTGTAAAGGGCTTTGGAATGAAAGTTGAAAGCGATATCGATACGGAGGGCGGTTTGCCCTTTTTACGGTTCGGGTTGGCGTAATATTGGTCAATGACCCGCCTTGCCAGATTATAGATACCCTCCACGTCCTCAACGGTTTCTGTGGGAAGTCCAAGCATGAAATACAGCTTGATGTTGGTGTAACCTCCCTCAAAGGCTATTTTAACGCTGTCCAGCACATTTTGCTCGGTAACGTTTTTATTTATGACGTCCCTCAGCCGCTGAGTACCGGCTTCGGGGGCAAAGGTCAGCCCGCTTCTGCGCACGTCGCTTATTTTTTTCAGCACCTCGTCGCTGAACCTGTCCACCCTCAGCGAGGGCAGGGAAAGATTTATGCCCTCCGCAGTGGTGTAGTCTGTAAGTTCGCCCAGAAGCCCCTCGATATCCTTATAGTCGCTTGTTGAAAGCGATGAAAGCGAGACCTCGTCATATCCTGTGCTTTCGCAGAGCGCCTTTGTGCTTTCAAGTATGGTGGATTTTTTGCGCTCGCGAAACGGGCGGTAAATATAACCCGCCTGGCAGAAGCGGCAGCCGCGTATACAGCCGCGCAGCACCTCTACAACCGCCCTGTCGTGAACGATGCTTGTAAACGGAACAACAAAACTATCGGGTGCGTAGGCTTTGTCAAAATCGGGAACAATACGCTTTTTTACGGACGAGGGAGCACCGTCCTTGGGAACTATCTCCTTAATCGTGCCGTCCTCATTATAACTCACATCGTAAAGCGATGGGACATATATCCCCTCAATCTGTGCGGCTCTCTTCAAAAATTCGTTTTTGGAGCATTTTTCGGTTTTGCATTGCTCCATAAGCCGCATAAGCTCAAGATTCATTTCTTCGCCCTCGCCTACGGCGAAAAGGTCGATAAAATCCGCCAGCGGCTCGGCGTTGCACACGCACGGACCTCCCGCCATAACTATCGGCGTAAGCTCCCGACGTTCGCTCGAAAGAACGGGAAGCCCTGCCAGATCCAGCATTTCCAGTATGGTGGTGTAACACATTTCGTACTGCACCGTAAACCCTATAAAGTCAAATTCTTTGATTGGATCAAGGCTTTCCAGCGCGTAAAGCGGTATCCCGCGCAGGCGCATCTGTTCCTCCATATCCGGAAGCGGCATAAATACCCGTTCGCACCAGTAGTTGGGCACGTTGTTTTTCAGCCCGTAAAGTATCTTCATGCCCAGGTGTGACATTCCTATCTCATAGGTGTCTGGAAAGCAAAAGGCAAACCGCACGTCCACCGTACTCTTGTCCTTTGTGACCGCCCCGACCTCGCCTCCTATATAGCTTGCCGGTTTTCGTACCTCCGTCAGGAATTCGTCCAGCTTGTTCATCATTTCAACATTCTGATACATTTAAATGCTCCTTAATTATAAAAAATAAAAAAATCAAACGCGCGCTGTACAAGGTGCGCCCAACGCTGCTTTAGCTCTTGATTTTTGAATTTTTCGATATATGATCATTAGTTTCAAGTATAGCATATTTGGCGGGTATTTACAAGTACTTTTTTGGAAAAAGGAGTCATAATGCACAAATGAGAAAGCAGGGGATTGTTTAAAGTGATGAAAAATATTTTTTTTGGATTTTCGCGTAACCTTTTTAGCTTATATACAGTTTTATTAAATAGAAAGGGAAAATCGAAACCCGCGCTGATTTTTCTATCGCCGTTATAAAAAGACAGAACATATTTTGGCTATTTAAGGAGGAAATTTTATGGTAGTTTATCTTGCTTTTTTCGGACTTATTATTTTGATAGCTGCGGCAGCCGTTGTGCTTGGAACGCCCGCGGTAGAGGAGGGCACACCGCCCGAAAATCCAGATTCCGCAAGAAGCGGTTCTAAAATCGGAAAACGCTGAAACGCTGTGCGTATAAAGCAATGATCAGTTAGAATGAAAAGTTGTTGCAGCGCAATGCTGACACAGGAAATTTTTCGCGAAAGCCTGAATGCACAGCACGCATCGAAGCGAAGTATTTATGCATTCAGGCGGGTCGCGGAAAATTTTAAATTTAAATAATTCAACTTAGACCAATACTTTAATATAAGCCAAAATCAGCTTGTAGAAAAGGTTACGGCAACGCATTGTTGATGCATAAGAATTTTAAAAAGGGTCAGAATTTTCGCAGAAAATTCTGACCGGTTACAGCAATCACTTGCAGGGAGCGAACTAAGTGAGCGACCGAGAGTGATTGCGGGAATTTTGAAATTCTTTTAAATAATTTAATTTTCGTCAACATAACTTAACAGCATAATAACCCAAATCAACACTTTAATATACAGATAAAGCCAAAATCTGCGCTGATTTTGGCTTTATCTGTTATTGTTGTTAAGTAATTTTTTACTCTTTACAAAACCGGAAAAATGTGATATAATTATTCTATAAAGATTCTCGGAAAATAAATCTGAAGCGGGTGTGAAATTATGGGCTTTGTGAGCGGAAAGGCTCTTTTTGAGGAAAAGATTAACACAATACGCGTAAAAATGCTCGGGGATGAAAATTTTGCAGAGCTTCAGGAAAAGCTCTCCTCCAATGTGACAGTCGGAGGCAGCCCGAGGTATGCCGCATTTGTTTCAGTGTGCGACAGGGTAAGCAGGGCGAGGGTGTTCAGAGCCGCTGCGGATACCCTTGAAGCGGCTTGGAATGAGGCTTGCCGCAAAGCGGGGAAGTACATTGCGGTAAAATCCGCCGAGCCGCTCTGGATAAAGACTGATATTATGAAAACAGCGGAGCGTCAAAAGCTGTCGGAGGTAATAAAAACAATATCTGAGGAATATAATGAGTTTTTCAGGCGGGGAATATCTTTTGACGATGGGCTGGAAACCGCGCTGATAGAGGCGGAAATAAACGGAAACCGCGTTATAAGCTACAAAAAGCAGACCATAGAGCTTACCGCGGTAAACAAATACCTGTCTTCGGCAGGGCTTAAAATGCTGACAACGCTGCCCGAAGAGGTGATTTTGTTCGACTGCCTTAGCTTTTTCTGCGGCGAGGACGGCGAGGTATATGAGCTGTACGGTGAGGGCATGAACTGCGGGCGCAGAAAAATCTGCGGCATGGATAAACAGACTGCTTTGGAGGTTGTTTCCACCTCGTCGGAATATCTCTCAATGCAATTGGGTATTGACGGGAAATTCGACTACGGGCGCTATCCCATAAATGACCGACCCGTAAAGGGATATAACACCATGCGCCACACGGCTTCTATATGGAGTCTTATATGCGCCTATCGTCTCACGGGGGATAAATTTACGCTGGGACAGATTGAAAAGGCGATTTCGTATATGGCGGCGAATACATACGCTAAATATTCCCCTGTACAGGGGAGGGACAACACGGTGTATCTTACCGAGCCGACCTCGCAGGAGGTAAAGGTGGGCGCGAACGGCGTGGCTATAATAATGCTTACCGAGTATATGGACGCGGTGGGAACGGATAAATATGCGCAGCTTTGCAGAGAGCTTGGAAACGGTATACTGGAGCTTTTTGACGTGAGAACGGGTGAGTTTTTTCATGTGCTGCATTTCCCTACGCTCGCCCCCAAGGATAAGTTCAGAACGGTTTATTACGACGGCGAGTGCGTCTTTGCGCTGTGCAGGCTGTTCGGTCTTACGCGCGACAGAAAGTGGCTTGATGCCGCAAAGCTTGCTGTAGAGAATTTTATAAAAGCGGACTATACCAAGCACCGCGACCACTGGATAGCTTACGCCATGAACGAGATAACGAAATATCTTCCCGAGGAACGTTATTTCGAGTTCGCGCTTAAAAACGCGCAGGTCAACCTGAAAAAGATTTACCGCTGCAAAACTACCTACCATACATATCTGGAGCTGCTGACGGTTACATTCGAGCTTTACAGCCGTATAAAGCGCGAGGGCTATTCCGTGGCGTACATGGATAAATTCGACGCGGAATATTTTGTCAACACGATTTTTTATCGCGCAGAATATATGCTCAACGGTTACTGCTATCCCGAATACGTTATGTATTTCAAATATCCCGCGGGTGTGCTGGGGGCATTTTTCGTGCGGCATGACGCGTACCGCATACGCATAGATGACATTCAGCACTTCTGCGGAGCGTACTACTCTTTCTACAAGCATTACGAGGAGCTTGACGGACTGCGGCGCACTTTTGCCGAAAAGGAAACGGAGGTCTGAAGAAGTTCTCCATAACCGTATAAAACTCGAAAGGAGTGTTGCTCCCTACGGGAGCATGGTCATAGAAATGAGCAGGAAAAGACCCGAAGTCCCCCGCGGACTTACCGTGCAGCCCTCTGACGGGGCGGTGACCGCAAAGTGGAACGAGGTGGCAGGCGCGGACGGCTATAAGCTGTGCTATTATGAAGCTGAAAATCCTGAAAAGTGTTTCAAGGTGCGCTATTCGGAGAAATGCTCGAAAATGATGCCCGGCTTTAAGAACGGCAGGGAGTATCTTGTAGGCGTAAGAGCATTTAGAATTGAGAACAATAAGGAGATTTTGAGCGCCGAAAGTGACAAGGTATCCTTTGTTCCCATAAGCGAACATCTTAAGGCGCAGAACGTCATCTGCCTTGAAACGGGCAGGTCGGCACAGATAGTGTGGGAGGCGCTTAACAAGACCCCAAAAGCTGTGTTCCGCTCGGAAAACACCGCCGTGGCGCAGGTGGACACCGATGGAACGGTCACCGCTGTGGGCGCGGGAGAAACTTATATCGTAACAAGCGCCGAGGGCGAGGAGTTCAGGACGAAGATATCTGTTGACCGCCGAGTAAAGCGCGGGGTAAACAAGGCTGTCATGATGTTTACGGGCGATATAATGTGCGCCCTTGGGCAGCAGCGCGCGGTGGAGAAATACGGCTTTGATTTTCACAACAGCTTTTCGCAGATAAAATCCACGCTTGCCGAAGCGGATTTCGCCGCAGGAGTGCTGGAAACCACCTGCTATGACGGAGCGCCCTATCAGTGTGAGGAGCGCCGTCTTCCCGAGGGTTCTTCCAACTGCAACGCGCCGTCCTCTTTTCTGGCGGCGATAGCCGATGCGGGCTTCGACGCGCTTGTGACCGCGAGCAACCACAACTGCGACACGGGCAAAAAAGGGCTTGAAGCCACAGTGGCTGAGATAAAGCGGCTGGGCGTTCGCAATCTGGGTACTCTGGGAAACAACCATGTTCTGGTGGATATCAGGGGAATGAGAGTAGCTTTTTTGTGCTACTCCATGATATCCAACGGGCTGGACGACCAGTTTTTTGCGGGCAGCGGTGTGCTCATAGGGCGGTATGACAGGGAAGACTTTCTTCAGCGTGTAAATGCTGCTCTAAGAATGGGCGCGGAATACATAGTGGCTTATATGCATTGGGGAGTTATGAACTCCGCTTCGGTGCGCCGTGCGCAGACAGAAGAAGCAAAATTCATGGCGGACGCGGGAATCGATCTTATCATAGGCTCACACCCCCATGTGATACAGCGCTTCGAGTATATTACAAATTCAGCGGGAAAAAAAGTCGCGTGCGCGTATTCGCTGGGGAATTTTCTCACTTCCATGTCGGAGATTGCGGAAAACCGCGACAGCGTGATACTCCGTGTTGATATGTCACGCGATAACGAGGGCAAGGTAAGGGCGAGGCTCTCCTATATACCCTGCGTATGCGAGAACAGGGATTACGGGATATGCGTTCAGCCTGCCTACCCGCCCCACAGCTTTGCTGCGCGCGAGTCTTTCAGGCGTACTAAAGCCGCGCTTGGCAAGGAGATAGGATACTCCGCCAGACCGCTTGTGTTCCTCAGCGGCTCGCCGATATTAAGTTCGATATTTGCTTCGGGGCGCGGCATAAAAACGGATAACAGGGGCTTGTTGGTTTCTCAGCTGAGCGCCTGCGGAACGCCCGATTACGATGTTCCCGAAACAGGCAACGAAACGCTCAGGGTGGATATAGGAAAGCTGCTGCCCTCGCTACTTGCCGAAACAAAGCCGGATTACGTCGCCGTGGATTTCTACACTGCGGCGGGAGTTTCCGTATATAAGCGAGGCGAAAATTATTTTACCGGAACAAGGCGCTTTCTGCGTTCGAGGTTTTACTCTGACCATAAGGAAGAGTTTGAGCGTATCACGGCTGAGTGCGTTGAGGAAAGCATATGGAAAGAAAAGATAGCGGAATACGCCGCGGCGGTGCTTGCCGCCGTACCGGGCAGCAGGGTGATACTTTTCCGCCACCGCTTTCCGAACAGATATGTCCGCGGGGCGATGCTGCGCGACGGGGCTTCCAGAGCGGAACTGAATACTCGCATGCGGCAGATGGAGGACTATTTCATAGATATCGTCAAGCCGCTTATAGTGGACGTTTCCGCGCCGTATTTCAGCACAGGCAGCGCTCCGTCAGCGTTTGAGCGGGAGTATTTCACCGATTGCTTCAACGCGGCGCTCGCCATGATAAACGACGAGGGCAGGAACTGCGTGAGAACAGCTGACAACCATTTGTGGCTCGAGCGCGTGATAAAGTATTACGACAGCATGACCAAGCGCGGCTGTCAGAGCTGGCTGCTTGACATGAACTGCGCGGCTGATAATATAATCGCCTATTCGAGCGGGGATTTTACCGCGGAAAACAGCTCACGCCTGTTAAAGCTGAAAAACGCGGGCAGAACTGACCTTATGGCGGTAAGACATTTTTTCGCGGGAGACAGGGGCGCGGAGGAGCTTATAGAGGCTGCGGAGCTTATCTTTGCCGTTCTCGAGGGTAATCTGACGGGTCCGTATGATTTTTATGAGCTTGCTTTCAGGCGGAAATTCAATATACTTACCCGCATGGCGCGGCTGCTTTCAAAGGAGATAAACGCGCCCGTGGACGAAAACAGCGCGGAGCTTGTCTTTCTTTTGAGAGGAAAGCCTCAGCTTAAGCATTATGTAACTACACTCAACAGCGCGACAGTTGACATATGGGGCAGCGGCGTTTCGAGAGAGTGCGTGACGAGAAGCCGCGGTATTTATATCGGTAAATATATTTTCAGGCAGTGTCAGGCACTTGCCTTTGAACCGCCCGTAAACATCGAGCTTCCCGAAGCGGTTTTAGAATACGGCGGCAACAGATGGCGGCAGAAAACTTTGACGGAAGCCCTGCGGAGAAGTGGTATGGCAGCGATTGCCGAAACGTATTCAAAGTGGCTGGTGGTTGATTTTTATGACATCATCTGCAAGGTAGCAGAGTACAACGGCACGCTTTTTGAAACGGACGATTTTATTACGAGAACGGGCTTTTACAAGGGCATCGAGGCGCAGTGCAGCGAGGGATATCTTTTTGAAAAGCGAAACATGAAATACTGCTATGAGGCAGTGAGCCGCTTTGCCAAGCTGATGGGCGAGAAATACGGCAAAAGCATTATTCTTATAAAAGCGGAGCCGAAAAAGACCTACCTTACCCACGACGGAGCGGTCAGGGAATTTGAGGACGACGGCATGTTTGATATCCGCAAAAAGCTCATTTCGCTGTGCGAGGAGCGTTTTGTGAGTATCACGGGCTGTTTTGTTATTGATATTTCGCGGCATTTTCTTGCTTCCGAGGATTGTCCGAGGGGCGGCGCGGGTATCGTAAATTATGAAGACGAATTTTACCGCGAGGCGGGCGAGGCTGTTGCGGAGATAGTACGCGGCTCAACAAGACGCATTTACGAAAGAGCTGACGAGAATTATATTTTGCTCAGAAATCTGCGGCTCGGATTATAGAGTTTACGGCAGGGAAAGGACAGTGACGGCTATGCAAAGAAAATCACAGTCGGATAAGGCGGGCAATAATCTCCGCCGCTTGACAGCTTTGCTTATACTCACAGCGATGCTATGCGGTTTGCTTACTGGCTGCGGCAGCGGTACGGAGAGCCAAAGCGCTTCGCTGCCTGACAGCACATTACCTATTGAAAGCCGCGTGATACCAGATACTGAGGAAAGCAGCGGAGTCCTTTCGGAGGACACGCCGCCGACTATTGAGGAAACATACATTGAGAATATAACTTCGGAAACATCGGCAGAAGATACCGCGGACAGCTCCGACACATCGGACAGCGCCGAGCCGCCCATTCCGGAAACGGAGAGCGCTCCCGCGGATTCCGAACAAACGGCACCGGCGGTTTCCGCACCTCAGCAGACTGTGGAGATGAGCATTCCCGATGAGCCTGCTCCCCCGTTGGCGTCAACTCCGCCCGTTACTGCGGCAACCACAGCCGCGACCACTCCGAAGCCGCCTGCCGAGGTCATCATACCAGAGGTCAGAACGGTGTCCTCACCATGTGAAAAAACCTTTACGGCAGGAGATTCCTTTATAGATTACAGCAACGCTTCGAGGGGATATGTTTCGGTAAAGTACGGCGGCGGAAGCGATAAGATACGAGTGCTTATAATATGCGGGGACAGCACCTATGATTATATGCTTCCCGCAGACGATGAGATAAGATATTTTCCGTTATCCTGCGGCAGCGGAGAATATACCCTGCAGCTTTGGGAACACGACCACGACAATTTTTACGCGAACCCTATCAACGAAACGATTTCGCTGACCGTTTCCGATGATGTGGCGATGTTCCTTTACCCTAATTATTATGTGAATTTCAATCAGCGCTCAAACGTCGTGAAAAAGTCGGCGGAGGTGTGCGCAGGCAAGACGGGTACCATTGAGAAGATAGCTGCGATATTCGGATTTATAACGGATAACGTAATTTATGACAAACAGCTCTCCACAACGGTAAAGAGCGGCTATGTTCCGAATCCCGACGCTACGCTTAAAAGCCTTAAGGGGATATGCTTTGACTATTCCGCGCTTTTCGCGGCGATGGCACGCGCACAGGGAATTCCAACACGGCTGGTGATAGGCTATGCATCTCCCGATATTTATCACGCGTGGAATGAGGTGTACACCACCGAAACGGGCTGGATAACCCCCGAGCTTTTCCTGAAGCAGAGCGGGTATAATCTGTTGGATTCCACTTTTTACGCTGGTGCTTCGGATAAATCGCAGATATCGGGTTACATTTCGGAAAAATCCAATTATACCGCTTTGTATTATTATTAAGAGCAGCATAATATAGTCTTATTTAATGCGCACTCAGCTAAGTTCAGCTCAGTAATCAGGCGGCAGGGGAACTGAAAGCTGCTGTTAACTGACCGTCCGTGCAGGAAATTTTTCGCAAAGCCCCGAATATATACAATATAAAGTTATGTGTATGCGGACGAGTCACGAGGTGCAAGAAAATTTCAATTTCCAAATAATTTCGCCGGTGCGAAAAAATAATAAAATAAGGAGAACGAAATGGCAAAGAAGCAGTTATCTCCCGCGGAAACAGCGTTTTTCTGTGAGCAGCTCTCGTCAATGCTTAAGGCGGGAATGCAGCTTAACGACGGATTGGAGATCCTTTCGCTGGATATAGACGACGGGAGGATAAGAAGGATATGCGAAACGCTTTCAAAGGAGCTGGACGGAGGCAATCCGCTCCATAGCTCTATGGAACAGGCGGGAGTTTTTCCCGAATACGCGGTGAATATGGTAAAGATAGGCACTGTGTCGGGACGTCTTGACGACGTTCTTGACGGTCTTTCGGAGTATTATGAGAACCGCGGCAATATGCTGAGCACTATAAGAAACGCGGTGCTGCACCCGTTTATGCTGCTGGTTATGATGACAGCGGTTATAATCGTTTTGGTGGCGCAGGTAATACCAATGTTCTCAGATATCTTCGCGCGCTTTGACAGCAGTGTAAGCGAATCGGTTGACACCACGGTGAATTTTGCGCTTAAAACAGGCACTATAATCATGACCGTTTTGCTGGTAATCATAGGAATAGCGGCTGTAACGGCGGTTCTGGCAGGATTTACTCCGGTGCGCAGGGCGCTGGCGAAAGCGGCTTCGCATATTCCGGGTATAAGGACCTTGTCGCGGCGCTTTGCACAGGCACAGCTTGCTAACGCAATGAACGTTATGGTGTCTGCGGGAATATCACCTGAAGAGGCTCTGGATAACGCGCTTCTGCTTATCGGCGACAGCAGGCTTTCCGCCCAGATATCGGACTGCCGCAGGCGCGTACTGGAGGGAGAATCATTTGCAGACGCGGTGTGTGCGGCGAACATGTTTCCCGCTATATACGGCAGAACCCTCAAGATAGCGTATATTTCAGGCTCGTTTGATAAAACGTGGCGTAAAATCAGCGAGCGATGCTCGGAACAGGCGGAGAATACCGCTTCAAATCTGATCGCGTTTATCGAGCCTGCAATGATAGTGGTTCTGGCGGCAATAATCGGCTCTATCCTGCTGACGATAATGATACCGCTGATGAATATTATGTCGGTGCTTGGGTGACGGAAGTGAACAACTGACAGTTCCTGTGCCCGACTGTGGCAGAAAAAACGGAAAATTCGGGTTTAAATGGTGCGGTCAAAATCGGTTAAAGCCGATTTGAAAGCGTAATGGAGCGAAGCGAAGAGGAGCTTTTAAATCGAGGATAGCGTAACCCGCCGCAGGCGGGTGGAGCGGTGCGGGAAATTCTTTTATAATCAGGAGAAATTTATGAAAAACTTTTTGAAAAAAATACCGTGGGCAGCCGCAGGTTCCATGCTGCTGTTCGCAGCGCTGATTGTGTGGTTTATAGCCGCGCTTTCGGGAGCGGGAACGGCTTCGGAGCAACAGACTCTCTCAGCAATAAAGCAGTCGGTGGAAAACGGGATAACGATGTGCTATTCGATAGAGGGGGCATACCCTGAAAGTATTGATCAGCTTACGGAAAGTTACGGGGTCGTTTACGATGCAGAAAGGTATATCGTGCATTATGAAAGTATTGCGGCAAATATACGCCCCGCGGTAACGGTGATTGAAAGGAAGTCGTGATATGGACAGTCGCAGAGGCTCGGGAAAAGCCGATATTGTCGGAACGGTGGGCAGTATGCTGCTGTTTCTGGTGTTCACAGTGTGTATGCTGGCAATAATTGCCGCTGCTGCAAGCACATACTCGGAGATCAGCTCGGGCTTTGACAGAAGTTTTACCGGCTCTGCGTCGCTTAGATATCTGACCAACAAGATGCGCGGAGCGGAAAGCTATGAGATAATTGAGGACGGAACGGGAATCGCAGCGGTGAATGGCGGAATAACATGCGTTATATATTACAGCGACGGGGGACTGTATGAAAAAAACGTTTCCTCCGAAGACAAAGCCGCATCGGGCGGAGATAAAATATTTGATATAGACGGGCTGAAAATAGCCGAGAAAGACGGGCTTTACGAGATATCCGTAAGCTGCGGTGAGGATAGCTCGTCGGTGTTTATCGGAGGCAGGTGAGAAAGCTGAGAGCGATAAAAACGGTTCAGCCTAAAAAGCCGTCAAATCTTTTTTTGGTTGAAATGATAATAGCGATTCTATTTTTCAGTATTTCCGGGGCGGTCATACTTAACGTGTTTGCGGCGGCAGACGGTAAAATGCGCCGCAGTGAAACGGGCGACAGCGCCGTGCTTTGCGCCCAATCCTGCGCGGAGGCGTATTCGCTTAAGGGAAGCGCCGACGAGATGGCGGAGATAATTTTCGGGAATTTTGAAGTTCTGGAGAACGGCTCGCTGAGCATTTCTCTGGACGAGCGGTGCATGCCATCGTCAGAGGGTGCGATAACTCTTATAATAAGCGAGAGCGGCGAGGATTCCGCCGCAGGAACGCTGAAAACAGCAGAGCTGGTCTTTATAAAAAATAGTGAAGAAATCGGGCGGTTTGTGTGCTCCGCTTATGTTCCGCGCATATCTGAAAGGGGGGGCGAAGCATGAGGGGATATACAAAAAAGTTCAGGTCGGGTATAGGTATCGGGTATGTGTCGGTCATGATGATATTTGCGGTGATATGCCTGACGATATTGGCAGTGCTGGCGTTTCAGGCAGCAAGCTCCGATGAGAAGCTTTCCGAAAAGAATACCGATTTTACACATGAATATTACGCGGCAGATACCGAAGCGAAAAGGATACTCATGGATCTTGACAACGCGGCTCTTTCAGCGTCGGAAAGCCCTTTTTTTGAGGACAGCTTTACAGAGCTTTCCGCGGCAAGCGGGGCAATGCTGACACGCACGGCGGAGGGATTCCGCGCTGAGTACAGTGTTGAACTTAATGAGCGGCTATCACTGTTTGTTGGGGCGGTATTTTATAAAGTTCCCTCTGCTCATGAAGGCGAAAGGTTTAAAATAGTGGAGTGGCGCACCGCGTCTGCGGCGGAATCTGTTGATAAGCCGCTTAACGTATGGGATGGTGAAGGATAACAGCTGATATAAGTACTGCTTTGTTATTTATCAGCTCAAAAAGAATTTAAATGTTTTTAAAGCAGACGGTGTCAAATTGTTCGCATGTGAAATTTCCCGTAATCCGCTGTGAAAGCGGAGCGAATGCGGAGTTTTCACAGTGAGGATAGCGCAGTTTTTGGCAAAGCCGGAAAAGAAGCGGTGCGGAAAATTCAAATCAAAATATAGAGCCGCGCAAAAAATAAGCGGTCAAGGGCGGTGAAAGTATGCGGAAACAAACCGCCCACGCAGGAAATTTTCCGCAACCCGCCGTGATAACGGAGCGAATGCGGAGTTTTCACAGCGAGGATAGCGCAGCTTTGGGCAAAGCCGGAAAAGAAGCGGTGCGGAAAATTCAAATTAAAATATAGAGCCGCGCAAAAAATAAGCGGTCAAGGGTGGTGAAAGCATACGGAAACAAACCGCCTACGCAGGAAATTTTCTGCAATCCGCTGTGAAAGCGGAGCGAATGCGGAGTTTTCACAGCGAGGATAGCGCAGTTTTCGGCAAAGCCGAAAACGAAGCGGTGCGGAAAATTTCAAATTAAAATAAGGAGCAAATATGGACGTTAGTGATATTTTGGTTGAGGCGGCGGAAAAGTCCGCCTCGGATATATTTATAATTTCGGGAGCGCCGCTTTGCTATAAGGCTAACCATATGCTCACCAGAATGAGTGAAGCGCCGCTTAACCCTGAGGATACCCTGCATATGGCTATGCAGATTTACGAGCTTGCGGGAATGCCGCGTAAAGAGAATGAAATGCCGTTGCGGGAAATGGATTTTTCTTTCTCAATAAAGGGATTGGGGCGATTCAGGGCAAATATTTACCGCCAGCGCGGATCGTTTGCGGCGATTTTAAGGTATGTTCCGTTTGAACTGCCCGACGCGGCAAGCCTTGGTATTCCCGAACAGGTTATAAAGCTTGGTGAAAACAAAAGCGGCATAGTGCTGATAACAGGCCCCGCAAACAGTGGAAAATCGACAACGCTTTCTTGTATAATAGATAAAATCAACAAAACCAAAAACGGACATATAATAACAATAGAAGACCCGATAGAATTTCTGCACCGCCATGACAAATGCATCATCAGCCAGCGGGAAATAAATATTGACACCGAAAGCTATCTTGACGCGCTTCGTGCCGCATTAAGACAGTCCCCTGACGTTATACTTCTGGGGGAAATGCGTGACTACGAAACCATCAGCACTGCTATGACTGCCGCGGAAACAGGACAGCTTGTGCTGTCCACACTGCATACTTTCGGCGCGGCAAGTACGGTTGATCGAATTATTGATGTGTTCCCGATAAACCAGCAGCACCAGATACGCATACAGCTTTCTACGGTGCTTAATGCGGTGGTGTCGCAGCAGCTGCTGCCCGCTGTGGACGGAAAGCTGGTACCTGCGTTTGAGATTATGACCATGAACAGCGCTATCCGCACAATGATACGAGAAGAAAAAACACATCAGATAGACACATTACTGCAGTCTTCACCTGGTATGCAGACTATGGATAATTGCGTGTTCGGTTTGTATAAAAACGGTGTTATAACAAGGGATACGGCAGTGGAATATGCATATAATCCCGAATTAATGAAAAAAAGACTTATATAGCATTGTAAAGGCATTGTGGAATCGTTTGCTTGGGCTTTAAGAGCAGATTTACGGTAAAAGACGGCTTTTAAGGTTTGTGAAAAGTCACCAAAAAAAATCGTATTATTTGTTGGAAATTTTCCTTGTAAATATTGGCGTAAATGTGTTATAATTAATGATAGATAAGTATGCCCATAGGTGTCTGTGCAAAGCGTTTTTAATACAGATATCGGGGATTGCGGTTATTTTATGAAAGGAATGAGATTATGAGCAAGAAGAAACGCAGGATTCAGAACAAATCCGTCGCGATGTTCGCATTTGCGCTGTCCCTGATTGCTTCCAGATCCGTTGCCACGATCAGCGCATCAGCCAATACGCTTGATATAAATCAGGACGAATACAGGCTGACCGATGAAAGAAACGCGGGAACTGGAGCATCCGCTTACACCAAAATCGGTGCCAACACCTATCTTGCTACGGGTAAGTCGTATTCTACATACAATTTTATAAACTCGCTCAAGAGGGTGAACGGATTTTCTGCGGTCGCCAATAAAGTGGATTCCTGCCATCTTGAAGCTACGGTAGCTACATCTAACCTGAATACTCTGGACATGTTCAATGGCAATGCTGTTGCTAACAATACGGTTGCGAGTAAAGAGTATACGTGCTATCTTGCCGAGCCTCCGGCTAATACTACAATAAAAATTAAGCCAGCTCCCGGGACTCACTATACTCTTATTCTTGATTTCAGCTTTAGTGAAATAAGAGAGGACAATGGAAATCAAAAGGGCTTCGTCGCGAACGGCGTAAAGTATCTGATTGAGGATAGAAATGTTGACGTAAGCTTTGTAAGAGCTGAGAGCGGCGTTACCTTTACCGATCTCGGCGGTGCGCTGCATGACATCGCCAATACCGGCGACGGCTTGATGAGCGATAAAGACGCGGCTTACGATGCAGAAACAGAGGTAAACGGGCTTGAATCTGCTGTAAGGGCAATTCAGGATGGCAGAGCACAGTTCGGAGAAACCCTTATTGTCAATATTCATGCAAACGATCTTCAGCGCCACGAAAAAGATATCAACACGCTTTTGTCTGACAACAAGGGCGTGCAGGTAATAATAAATGTTGCTACCGACGGGGTTGACAGCGTATATTTCGGCAATGGCAACGGCAATTGGAACATTTCTTTTGGAAAGGTAGTTTTTAATTTCGGTTCTTATAACGGCAGCATCAACACTAATCTGTTGGGCGGTACTGTTGTTG
>CAJTMU010000024.1 GCA_910577365.1 uncultured Oscillospiraceae bacterium
TAACGTAATTTTCCGGTCTGCGACCTCGCAAAGGACGGCAAGCTCTATGTTTCAGCGGTTTTCGACTGCTTCGACGCGTCGGTTTTGGGGATTGCAATGGCGGATAATATGCGCGCGGAGCTGTGCGTTCAAACAGTCGAAAACGCATGTAAAAGTTACCGGGAAATGCGCGGTGCGGTAATTCATTCGGATCGCGGAAGTCAGTACACAAGCGAAAAATACCGCAGCATACTCACGCATTTTGGAATTATCCAAAGTATGAACAGCGCCGGCGGGCGGTGCCATGATAACGCCCGCTGCGAAAGCATGTGGGCGAGAATGAAGGAAGAGTTGTTCTATTTGCGAGGTCGCAGACCGGAAAATTACGTTATAGATGAACTGAAAACACTCGTTTGGCGCTACCTTATGAGCTATTGGAACAATAGGCGAATTTGCACAGCAATTGGCGGTGTGCCGCCGGCAGTTAAACGGCGTAATTATTACGCAGCACTAAGCGCGATTGCGTGACCATTCCGGTCATGCAACCGGATCACCACCAAAATTCACAAAGCGAAGCGGAGTGAATTTTGGTGGTGATCCAAAAAACTCGTTTTTTGGAGAAAATTGTGTAAAGTAATATTGACAAAATCAATATCAGCTTTGACCTGCGCTTACATCGCCGAGAGTTTTTCCTCACATTCTTCTCTTGTCTTGGCGTATATGTTATGAGACTCACGTTTACCATAAGCATTGGTAGGCATATACTGCCCCTCATACAGGTGATCATTTATCATCGTCACACAGTCTGTGCCAGATTTGCGCACCTTTGGCTTGTACGGCTTGAAATCAGGTGGAGTGGTATCCACCCTTGACTGCTCCTCAGCCCTCGGGATTTCGGCTTCTGTGCCGACAATCTGGCGATCTATCTTCGCGGCTGCCTGTCGCTGCATAGTATCTGCTTTGGCATTTTAACTACTCCGTTCATTTCTAAAGCAGCCATATTTGATAATTATATTTTAGCATAAATCATAGGATATGGCAATACCTTTTTAAAAATTATGCGGCTTTATTTCTTAGTACCTCATCTGCCGCACGATTAAACGCAAGCTCGGAAACTACCTTGTCAATATCTCTATTGCAAACAAAATGGCTAAGTACCACAAATTTTTTACCTTCAATTTCATACTCAATCGTCCTCCCCAGACAAGCAGAATATTTTCGTTAAGTTCAAACAGTGTCATTTGGTTTTCAATACGTAATTCCTCCATTATTTTCTTTTGTACAGCCGCATATGCGCGTACCAGTACCATATCCTATAAAGCGTAATGCGGCAGCTTGTTTTTGTTTTACACAAACATTCCAAAAAAACCTAAAGGGTACATTTATACAAACAGCAAGTAGTTTGTTTGTGTGCAATGGGAAGTTCCCCTTGACCCCTCTAATGGCTTTCCAATGCAATGGGAAAATACAAAACAATTAAGTTTTCCCTTACAACAACATAGAAATACACTTCGATTTTTAATGACCTTTTAAAATTTTTATATAAATAATGTGTACCTCGTCCACAAATTATAAGAGGTAAAAAATCATAATGGTTTACAGCTACTAAAAATATTTTGCAAACAAAAATCCTCCAAGCTTCCAAATGAAGTCGGAGGATTTTATTGCGTAGGAATTATTTTATAAACTTATTCAAGCCCTTTTTTTCTGTAAGCAATAGCAAACAACGCAAGTCCTGCAACAAAATTTACCGTAATAACAATAACGCTTTTTGCGGATATTTCGGACGCTCCTATGCCATTTATAAGGTCGCTTATCTGCTGCGAATAAATTATTTCCGCAAATTTTTTAATGCTGCCGTTGAACATTGAAAGCATGGGCAGAAATGAAAATATCATCATTATTGGCAGCGTAAGGGACGTCGCCGCCATTTGATTTCTGCTGAATATTCCGATAGCCGCGCCTATCAACTCTGACAGAATTATGCCCGACGCCATCAAAGAAATAAACACTAAAAGCTCCGCACCCTTGTATTCGCACAGCACCGCGAACACGGATGTACCGACCATGCACATAATAAAAATGTACGCGCCGACGCCTATAAGATACTGCTGCGGTTTGACGTTGCTCATCATAAGTACGCGCAGCGTGTTTTTCTCCTTTTCCTCCGAAATTATGGCGGACATACATAACAGCGGTGCCATGCCGATAAACATTACCGCGAACAGCTTCGCAAAAAAATGCTGCGGCATATCTTCGATTTTCACCGAATTTTCCATAATTACCGATATTACGGGGAACACCAAAAATTGAATAAAAACAGTTTTATTTTTTAGAGTATCAAGCAGCTGCTTCATAAATACTGCTTTGACGTTTTTCATACCACAAGCTCCCTTCCTGTAAGTTCCATAAATACTGTTTCGAGGTTTGGCTCGGTTGTATGTATCGCTTCCGCGCGACCGTTTTTGAGCAATTCCGCTACTATTTCGGACGCGTTTTCATTATGCGGTATTTGTATATCCGTTCCGTCCGAAAGATGTATTTTCAGCATACGCTGATGATTATATCTTCTGCATATTTCCCGCGGACAGCCCTGTTCCGCGATTTTGCCCTCGTTTATCATAACAATATTATTGCAAAGCTTTTCCGCTTCGGACATAGTATGAGTGGTGAGGAATATCGTCTTGCCCTTTTCCTTCTCCGCAAGCATTATTTTGTGTATATCGTTTGCAGTAGCGGGGTCAAGTCCGCTTGTGGGTTCGTCGAGGAATAAAATGTCGGGGTCTGTCATAAAAGCTCTCGCAAGCCGAAGCCTGCTCCGCATACCCTTGGAAAGCTTTGCGGCGGAGGTCTTTTTAGCGCTTTCAAGTCCCACTTTTTTCAAAGCGTTTAAAATACCGCCGCTTTTTACACCGTAAATTTCCGCAAAAATTTTCAGATTTTCATAACAGTTCAGACGATCGTAAATTCCGAAATTGTCCATCATTATGCCAAATTTTTTGTTGTCTTCTCCCGTTAAATTACGGGCGTCCCTGCCGTTTATTTCTGCGGCGCCGGAGTCCCTGTCAAGCTGTCCCGTGAGTATTTTTATAAGAGTAGTTTTGCCGGCTCCCGACGGACCGAGAAGCCCGAATATCTCTCCCCTGCGGACATTGAAGCTTATCCCGTCAAGGACCTTTTTCTCTCCGAATGATTTTACGATATCGCTTGCAGCGATGGTCACATCCATATTATTCTTCCTCCTTATAACGTTTTAAAGCCTCTTCAAGCCTGCGGTTTTCCTGCTTTTCCGCCAGTGCGGAAACTAGCGTGCCGACGGTACAGCTTATAATAAAGCATACAATAAACATTATCCACGCTATCGGCATATCAGCGGGGAACCAACCGAACGCGAAAATGAAAATGAGTATCGTCCCGAAAGCGCTCGCAAACATTACGATTACCCTTGCGGTAAGGGGCATTTTCTTTATCAGAACGTCCGTCATAAAAAGCGCTCTCAAGCCGCTTATTATGAATACCACAAGCAGAAATTGCAGGCTTGTTTGAATGCCTACGCCGGAATTTCCCAAGGAAAAAATAGTGGAAATCCCCTGCGCCGCCGTACCGAATAAAGTACAGAAAATATTTAACAGCAGCGTAGTTATGCCGTATATTGTGAACGTCTGCGATAAAAATTTCAGTACTGAAAATTTATTGTCCATTCAGCGCACCCCCAATCTTTTTTTGAGTTCGTCGGCATACTGCCTTGACGCGATAAGCTGTTCGCCGTTTTCGAGAGTAATGCGTATCCTGCGGTCAAGCTCCGCTTTAAGGGAGCGTATATATTTCAGCCGCACAATGCAGGACTTGCTTATGCGCAAAAATCCGCCGCAGGAATTGCAGAGCCTGTCGTCCATTTCATACAGCTTCATTTTTGACTCGTAGCAATCCTTTTCGGTGTAAACAAAGGTTTTGCGGTCAACAGTCTCAATGTACGCTATCTTTGAAATATCGAGTATATGCGTCTCGCCGTCCCGCGTGACAGTAAGCTGATTGTCCGCCATGCGAAGCGCGGCGATAATGCTTTCCGTTTCGGCGGTAATAGCGGCGCAGTTTACGACAATTTCCGTATCGGAAATCTCGGGATCTATGTTAATTGATATTTTCAAGCTATCTCCTCCCCGTTAAATATAATAGCATAATGTGTACAGCTTTTCAAGCGGTATGCACGCGACCTGCCGTATTTTAGACGTAAATTGCCTAAAATAGGACAGCTGCTTTTGGGTAAGTAGCTGTCCTTGTTTTTATCGAATACTGGTTGCTTTGGTTGGTGTGTCCATATGAGATGATTGCAGTTGTTTCCAAGGAAACATGACCTATTGTTGTCGAGAGAGTTTTCATGTCCTCATGTCCATGCCGTTTTCAAGCGTCATGGCTGCAAATGTGTGTCTTAGGTCGTGAAATCTTACCTTTGGACATTCCGCCCGCTGATGACTATGTATGAGTTGAAATCTATGAAAAAAGGGCATTTTGTGGTTATGAAAACTGGGTGTTATCCTATGAAAACACGGCTGAAGATGTTATTTAATTGGGGGATTGCTTTTGAGGACGCATATTCGATTGAGGAAAAATCCGAGCGCAAAGTGCAATGCGCCGACAGCCGAGAGGTTGAGTCGGCTGTGCTGGAGAGGTTTCCTCCGAAACTCATACCTGTTGAGTTCGTGGACGAGCTTGATAATCCGGCAGCTGCCATTCCGAATAAGAGACGGTCGCCAAGAATTAAAAAAGGTAATTAACGACACTAATCCAATTTGAGCACAATCGAGGAGGAGAAGGTTTTGTTCGTATGTCGAAATTCCACACCGCCGTGATATTTTTCGGCGATGTCCGTAAGGCTTGAGAGTCCCAAGCCATTGTGTTCGGGCTTTGTGGAAAGATAAGCGCCGTCTTTTTGCCGAACATTGCCGTTAAAGTTGTTGTCTACGGTAACAGCGAGCATATTTCCCTGTTGTAAAATGTTGAGTTTGATGTCGCGTTCGGATACGGGAAGCTCGGACGAAGCGTCGATGGCGTTTTCAAGCAGATTTCCAAGCAGAACGGAAATATCTATGTTTTCTATATTCAGCTTGTTGGGGGGCAGAGCGCCGGGAAACTGAATATGCACGGAAAACCGTATCCCACGGTCCAGCGCCAGCTCAGCATAGTGGCTGACGATCATATTTATAACGGGATTTTCGCTGTAGCTCGTGATCTTTGGATTTTGACAGTTCCCCAAATATTGGTTAAGATATTCCACCGCTTTTTGCGTATCGCCATTTTCAAGAAAACAACGCAATGTTGTCATGTGATGACGCATATCGTGACGCTGACGGCGCACTCCCTCAATATTTTCACAGATACGGCGGTATTGCTCGTCGCGGATATTCATCTGATATTGACTTTGCATCAGCTTTTCGCCCGCCGCCTGCCTGTCGCGGATGAGGCGGCACATTTTGAACATAACGGTATATAGAACGAAAAGCATGGCAAGTATGCCAAAATAAAGCAAGCTCTCTGTCGGATTTGAATACAGACCCTCGGTTTCCAGAAAAGTAAATATTGTAAATAAAATAACGAACAGTATAAGCATTGGAAGACTTAAAATTGCCAATTCTTTCTTATCCATATTCCGTTCTATCGGCAGATAATATTTTCGAAAAAACAAATACAGCAACGGTATAACGATACATTCCGAAGCGGCACTGAATGCGACAATGCTGCAGTTGGCAAATATAAGCTGACCCTCTTTCGTGGGAAACATTCCCTGAAAGAAATTGGCAAACGTTATAGTGAACAGTGCGCCGCATAAAACAAACAGAAAAACAAACACCTTTTTCTGCCATATCGTCTTTATTGCGTAAACGCACCACGCGAAACAAAGGACGACGGCGGTAATGTAAACAACATTGCTTAAGAAGTTCAAAGTTTCTCTGTCGGTAATCCGTTCGGAAAAAGGCGCCATAACAAGCGCGTCTGCCGTGGATGCAGCGGCAACGAAAAGAAGGGTGAGCAAAGCGGTTTTCTTTACAGAAAACCTGCTGTATCTTTTCAGCGGATAAAAGCACAAAAAAGCAAACGGAAGTATCGTAATAAGATCATCCGTAAATATCCAAAAAAAATTTAACATATGACTTCACCTCTCGCTAATCTGAACAGAAAGTTCTGATATTGCTTTTGCAGCTCTGCTCTTTTTTTACGGGACAGCGGTATGTCTTTTCCGCCGCACAGAATAATACGCTCAAAATTAAATTTTTCTATTGCCGCCATGTTGATGACATAGCTCTGTTGCGGCTTCATAAAAAATCTGTCATCAAGCCGCTCATAAAGCGAAGCGAGCGACGACAGCGTTTTAAACGTACCGTTTTCCGTGTGTATCGCGCAGTATTTGTCCATGACCTCTATATACAGGATATTTTTTATGGGTATGGGAACCGTCACCTTACCCGTCTTTATTTCAAGCACGCTTCCGTTCTCATCGAAACCCTTGGGGATACATCGCTTTATTGCTTCGGAAATCGATTCGATATTTGTCGGCTTAATCAAATAATGCGCCGCGTTGAGGTTGAATGCTTCGATTGCATGGTCGGTGCTGGTGGTTATAAAAATCACATGACACAGGCTATCGGATGCGAGACGGCGGACCGCATCCATTCCGTTTATGCCGTCCAAATATATATCCATAAAAATAATGCCGCACTCACGGTCGGCGTTGGATGCGAGGAACTCCTCGCCCGAGCGGAACGACCTAATTCGTGCCGTAATATTCATTTCAGAACAAGCCGTATGTACCTGCTCCGTTATTCTCGCAAGCTCGGTTTCGTTATCGTCACACACGGCAATATTAATCTCCACAAGTATCCTCCTCTTTTCTATATCTTCTTTAATACTTATTTTAACATTTTCGCATGTAAATGTCAACTTTGTCTTGGCAATGTTAGGGGAATCATTTCGTAAAATACGGGTTTTTGGTGTAAAATGCAGGTGAAAAGTCTGAAAAAATATGTTATAATTTAAATAAACATAGCGTTTTACAGACGCGAAGTTAGGATATAAAAATATGAGGACAGCGGAAAAATAAAAACGGTCGAAACGATAGTTCCGAGTGTTCTTTCGGACACCTCGACAATGTATGATGTTATGCAAAAGACGCTTTCAATGTATTATGAGGACTATATAGACTCGATATGGGCAGCGTATGACGAGCATGCGCGCGAGTGTTACAGAGCACTTAAAGTTTCGGGGAAGAATATATTGCTTGTTTCGGTGGACTTGTGTTGCGCGGATATTGAATATATGTCCGAAGAAAATTCGATGTGGAAAGCATGCGCGTATACTGTTTTTGGCGTTAACAGTGAACAGGGTATGCGCATTCTGACGCTGGGGCTGAATAACGAGTATGACAGAATAACCGACGCATAGAGAAACTCCAGCGATTTTATAGATATCCCCGCGTTTCTCGTTTTGCGTGATGATGCGGTGATGAACGCCATTTCCGCAGATAACTTGAAAGAATACCTTGTTACAATCGATTGGCTTGTCGATTGTATCGGGTATTAGTTTATATATTTTAATTAAATTTATTTGGAGGTAAAACATATGAATATCATTAAAAATTCGGAGGGTAAAACCCTTAACATTGCGCTGGAGGGCAGATTAGACACAACGACAGCGCCGCAGCTTGAAGCGGAGTTCAAGCAGAGCATAGCCGACAGCACCGAACTCAACCTCGACTTCGCGAAGCTGGAGTACATATCGTCTGCGGGTCTGCGTGTGCTGCTGGCGGCGCAGAAGGTGATGAACGAGCAGGGAAAAATGGTTATCCGCAACGTAAACGATGTGATTGCCGAGGTTTTCGAGGTAACAGGCTTTTCGGTTATTCTGACTATCGAGTGAGGAAAAGGGAAAAATGGACAAACAGCTTTTTCGCAAATCGAGTATAGAGCGCGTGTCCTCTCCCGAGCAGCTTAACGATTATATCAAAGTGTCAAATCCGGGCGTTTGGATGATCTTGGCGGCGGTTATCGCGCTGCTTATCGGCGTATGCGTCTGGGGAATTTTCGGGCGCTTGGATACGAAAATATCAATGGCGGGTGCATGTGAAAACGGCGTTTTCACATGCTATGTCACGGAGGAGAACGCTTCGAAAATAAGATCGGGAATGGAACTGAACGTCGGAGGAAACACGCTCACCGTAGCGCAAATTTCCGCAAAACCTATTTTCGTAAACGCGGATATGGACGAATATTTGCTGCACCTCGGAAATTTTTCCGAGGGCGAATGGCTGTATGAGGTCAAGGCAAACGTTACGCTTTCCGACGGTACATACAAGGCGGAGATCGTAACGGAAAGCGTTTCGCCAATATCGTTTATTCTGAATTGAGGTCGCACTGATGAGTAAAAAAACGATAAAACAGCCCATTAAAAACGGCGCGGCTTCCGGAGTACGGGTGGCAAAAGTTCCCGTAGTAATGCAGATGGAGGCTCTAGAGTGCGGCGCGGCTTCGCTCACGATGATACTTGCATATTACGGGAAGTGGATACCGCTTGAGCAGGTGCGCGCGGACTGCGGCGTATCGCGCGACGGCTCGAACGCGAAAAACGTTCTCAAGGCGGCGCGCAGCTACGGACTAACCGCAAAGGGCTACCGCTACGAGCCGGAGGATCTCAAGAAAAACGGAGCGTTCCCCTGCATTATCCATTGGAATTTCAACCATTTCTTGGTGCTGGACGGTTTCAAGGGCAATAAGGCGTATCTCAACGATCCCGCAAAGGGCAGCTATTCCGTGTCTATGGAAACGTTCGATAATTCGTTCACGGGCATTTGCCTGATGTTCGAGCCGTCGGAGAATTTTGAACCGGGCGGCAAGCCGAAAAGCGTTGTTTCGTTCGCGAAAAAGCGCTTAAAGGGGGCGGGTGCGGCGATCACGTTCGTAATTCTGACTACCTTGATCTCGTCGCTTATCGGTATAATATATCCTGCATTTTCAAGAATTTTTCTGGACAGACTGCTGACGGGCGCAAACCCCGAATGGTTCATGCCCTTTATTTTTGCGTTCGCGGGAATGGGCGCTGTGCAGCTTATCGTCGAGTGGATACAAACGGTGTATTCGCTGAAAATAAACGGAAAATTGTCCGTAGTCGGCAGCACGGAATATATGTGGAAGGTCCTGCGTATGCCGATGGAATTTTTCTCGCAGAGAATGGCGGGCGATATTCAGCAGCGGCAAAGCATGAACGCATCCGTCGCGCAGTCGCTGGTGCAGACGTTTGCGCCTCTCGCGTTGAATACCGCCATGATGTTCTTTTACCTCATTGTAATGATACGTTACAGTCTGCCGCTGACGCTTGTCGGACTGGGTTCTATCGTGATAAATATCGCCGTTTCGAGGATAATTTCCAAGAAGCGAATTAACATCACGCGCGTGCAGATGCGCGATTCGGGAAAGCTCGCGGGCGCTACCGTCGCGGGAATAGAGATGATAGAAACGATCAAGGCAAGCGGCGCGGAGAACGGCTTTTTCGAGAAATGGGCGGGCTATCAGGCGAGCGTGAACACGCAGCAGGTGCGGTTTGAGAAGCTCAATCAGTACCTCGGAATGATCCCCGCGTTCGTATCTTCGCTGGCGAACACCGCCGTGCTTATATTAGGTGTTTATTTCACCATAAACGGGGAGTTCACGGCGGGCATGATCATGGCGTTTCAGGGCTTTTTAGGCTCGTTCACTGCGCCCGCGCAGACGCTTATTTCCGCGGGGCAAGCGTTGCAGGAAATGCGCACGCAAATGGAGCGCGTCGAGGATGTTATGGAATATCCTACCGACGTGAATTACGATAACGACCAGGTTTCCGAGGACGCTGAGTACGATAAATTATCGGGAAACGTGGAGCTGAAAAACATCACCTTCGGTTATTCGCGCCTTGCCGAGCCGCTTATCCGCGACTTTAATTTAACGCTGAAAACGGGCAGCAGAGTGGCGTTTGTCGGCACCTCGGGCTGTGGAAAATCCACACTTTCAAAGCTGATCTCAGGCTTGTACAAGCCGTGGAGCGGCGATATTTTGTTTGACGGAAAACCGATAACAGACATTGACAGAAGTGTTTTCACAGGCTCTCTTGCAGTTGTTGATCAGGATATAATTTTGTTTGAGGACACTATCGCGAACAATATTAAAATGTGGGATAATTCGATTGAGGATTTTGAGATGATAATGGCGGCGCGCGACGCGCAATTGCATGAGGATATTATGCGGCGCGAGGGCGGCTATAATTATAGGCTGACCGAGGGCGGCAAGGATTTCTCGGGCGGTCAGCGGCAGCGTATGGAAATAGCGCGCGTTCTCGCACAAGACCCTACGATAATCATTCTCGATGAGGCGACCTCCGCGCTTGACGCGAAAGCGGAATACGAGGTCGTGAAGTCGATAAAGGATCGCGGGATAACCTGCATTGTCGTGGCGCATAGGTTGTCCACCATTCGCGACTGCGACGAGATAATCGTGCTTGACAACGGCGTTGTGGTGGAGCGCGGAACTCATGAGGAATTATATGCGAAAAACGGAGTTTACACGCAGCTTGTTACTAATGAATAAAGGGGGCGCGAGAACTAAAAATGGGTTGGTTTGACGAACAGATAAAACAGCGTAAGCAGAACGACAACGATGGTTTCGCGGACTCCTTTGTGAATATTGCGGGGGCGGTCATGGGAAGCCGCGTTTCTGCCGCGCTGAACGATGAGCGCCTGTTGGTAAAAAACTCATTCGACGAGATACTGAAATTTTATCACGTGAAAACGCGTGAAATTCCCGACAGCATTAAAGACCGCAACGAGCGGCTTGAATTTTTGCTCCGTCCGCACGGGATAATGCGCCGCACGGTGACGCTCTCGAAAGGCTGGTATAAGGACGCAATCGGCGCTATGCTCGGCGTTCGCAGGGCTGACGGAGCCGTTGTCGCGCTGATTCCGAAGGGGATTTCGGGCTACTCGTTCACCGACGAAAAAACGGGAAAGCGCGTAAAAATTAACTGCAAAAACGAGGGGTTTTTCGAGGAGGAGGCTATTGCATTTTACAAGCCGCTGCCGCAGAAAAGGCTTGGTATTCACGATTTGATAAGGTTCATTCTCGGAACGCTCTCCCGTGCGGATTTCGTACTGATAGGAGCTTCAACGCTCGCTATAACGCTTATCGGAATGATCTCTCCAAAATTAAATAATCTGCTTTTTTCGACCGTTATCGAAAGCGGGAGCTATCAGCTGCTGTTCGCGATAACCGTGTTTATGATCTGCGTGATGGTGAGCAATTTGCTGATAAACGGCGTGAAATCGCTGATTATGGCGCGGATTAACACGAAAATGAACATCTCGGTCCAGGCGGCGACGATGTCTCGTGTGATGTCTCTCCCCGCCAAATTTTTCAAGAATTACGGCTCGGGGGAATTGTCCGCGAGGGCGCAGTACATCAACTCGCTATGCAATATGCTGGTGTCGACGATTTTATCAACGGGACTTACCTCGATTTTTTCACTTGCTTACATATCGCAGATTTTTGTTTACGCTCCCGCGCTGGTCGTACCGTCGCTTATTATCACGTTTGCGACGGTGGCGTTCTCGGTGATATCGGCGTTCGCGCAGATGAGGATCAGCAAAAAAAGTATGGAAATTTCCTCAAAGGAAAGCGGAATGTCCTATGCGCTGATTTCGGGCGTGCAGAAGATAAAGCTCTCAGGCGCGGAAAAAAGGGCGTTCGCGAGATGGGGAAATCTCTTCGCGGAGGGTGCGCGGCTCAGCTACGATCCGCCGATGTTCATTAAAATAAACGCGGTAATTTCAAGCGCCATTTCGCTTGTTGGAACGCTTGTTATGTATTATTTCGCGGTGTCGTCGGGAGTGTCTGTCGCGGACTACTATGCGTTCAACACGGCTTACGGAATGGTCTCGGGAGCGTTTATGTCGCTGGCGGGGATAGCGCTCACAATAGCGCAGATAAAGCCGATCATGGATATGGTGAAGCCGATCTTACAGGCGGTTCCCGAAATTTCCGAGGGGAAACAGGTGATAACGCGGCTTTTGGGCGGAATTGAGCTGAACAACGTTTCCTTCCGCTATAACGAGAATATGCCGCTTGTGGTGGACGATATGTCGCTGAAGATACGCCCCGGGCAATACGTCGCGATAGTCGGTGCAACGGGCTGTGGGAAGTCGACGCTTATGCGGCTTATGCTCGGCTTTGAAACGCCGCAGAAGGGTGCGGTCTACTTCGACGGCAAGGATATTTCCAGCGTCGATTTGAAATCGCTTCGGCGAAATATAGGTGTTGTTATGCAGAACGGCAAGTTGTTTTCGGGGGATATTTTCTCGAATATCACGATATCCGCGCCGTGGCTCACTATGGACGAGGCTTGGAACGCTGCCGAGCTGTCGGGTATCGCCGAGGATATACGCCGTATGCCGATGGGAATGCACACGATAATTTCCGAGGGGTCGGGCGGCGTTTCGGGAGGGCAGCGGCAGCGGCTGATGATCGCCCGCGCGATAGCTCCCAAGCCGAAAATTCTGATGTTCGACGAGGCGACCTCCGCGCTCGACAATCTTACGCAAAAAACCGTTTCGGAATCGCTGGACAGACTGAAATGCACACGTATTGTTATAGCACACAGGCTATCGACTATCAAACAATGTGACAGGATTATCGTTCTTGACAAAGGAAAGATTATCGAGGACGGGACCTATAACGAGCTTATTCAGAACGGCGGATTTTTCGCGGAGTTGGTCGCAAGACAAAGGCTTGATAATACGGTGAAACCAGGAGCGTGAAAAATTTTTTGAAATTTATTAGCCCTTTTCGGTTTTTGTTGGAATAAATGAAAGCCAAAAACAACAAAATTCCGGAGGAAAATGTTATGAAAAATTTTAATGAAGAGTTTCACATGAACAACGAAATGTTTGGTGAGAAACCAAACGGTGTGAACGGCTGCGCAGGTATATCCTATAAAAAGTCTTGTGGCTTTGCAACAACGAAAAAAACAAGGTATAGGAGGTATTTATCATGAACAATGAATTGATTGAGAAAGCAAATCAGGCAAAATCAGCGGAAGAGCTGTTAGCAATCGCCAAGGAAAACGGTATTGAAGCGACAGAAGAAGAGGTAAAACAATATTTTGCGCAGCTGCACCCTGCCACAGGAGAACTGTCCGACAACGAACTGGACAATGTCTCGGGCGGCGGATGTCATAAGGGCGATGGAAGATTGGTGGTAACGACAGGTCACAGCTGCGGAAATTGGGCGTGCAAATACTGTGGGCAAAAGGTTGACCCAAGTTCTCATCGGTGTTCAAAACATGCGTATGAATTTATGCACCTTCAAGCTCCCGGGATATGCAATAACTGTAATTACATGAGCTATGAAAAAGGATTATGGCTATGCAATCATCCTGCAAACAAAAAATAAATATGCCGTTCGATCTCAATAAAACATATAAGGCCGCGTCGTGCAACTACCTTATTCAAAGAAGGCGGCGACGGATTGAATGTGTTGCGGATAATGATCTTGTTATTGACGAGGTAACGATCAATAATCAGGTGCTTAATACATTTATCAACGAGTATTTGTCCGGAGTTATTCCGGCATAATACGGAAACCCGCAGGGGCGGATTACAGTAGTTTAAAAGGAAAAATGAATTTCATTAGGAGGTAAATTATGAAAAACAATAAGAAAAATGAACTGCAGTTAAACGGTTTGAAAAAAGCGCTGAGCAATCCCATGGAGGGAAAGGCACTTAGCGGCGCGCTGCCTGATGACGCGCTCGACGGAGTAGCGGGCGGCGCGGTTCTTGATTCCTCGTTTTATATCGCAAGGTGCAATAGATGCGGTTGGCAGTCATGTCCCTTTGACAATCGCGGAAAGAACGATCTCGCGGTGATTGTGATGGATCACTGCACCGCTCATCCCGACTGCGAGGGCGATTTCGACGTGTTCAATCTTGACAGCAGAAGTGTAAGGTTAGGATAACTTTTTTAAGGAGCAAAGCTGTTATGAGCTGTTACATGTTAAATTCGGATATCGCGCTGCGCTCGTGGCGGCTGGTTCCTTATGCGTACTACATAAAAGGCGTCCGCGACGCGAAAGGTCTTAAAAAGGACGAGTTTGAATTCCTTTTGAAGTGCAACGGAAAAACGGAGATCACGGAAAATTCTCCGCTTGCGGAAAAATTTTTAAATATGGGCTTTATCGTTCCCGCAAAGGACGGTGAAACGCTATCCGAATGGCAAAAGCACCTTAACTGCGATAACCGTTACTTCCCCGCCATGGAATACGCGATTACGGGAAAATGCAACTATAATTGTCTTCATTGCTTTAACGCTGCCGACAATGCGCCGCTTATGAGTGAATGGACGCTCGATGAGGCGAAAACAATGCTGAAACAGGCGCAAAAATGCGGCTTGAACGCAATTACCCTTACGGGCGGAGAGCCTATGCTTCATAAAAATTTCTTTGAGATAATTCAAGAAATTTACAAGCGCGGAATGTATGTTGCGGAGATAAACACAAACGGGCATTTTATCAACCAAGCGGCGCTCGACAGAATGAAGGCTTTCGGCTGCACTCCCATTATTAAGATATCCTTTGACGGGATCGGACATCACGATTGGCTTCGGAATCAAGAGGGCGCGGAGGAAAGAGCACTCGCGGCACTTCGGCTGTGCAAAGAAAGCGGCTTTGAGGTTTGGGCGCAGACCAATGTTCACTGTCTTAATATCAAGACAATTCTTCCGACGGCAGAGATGCTCGATGAAATGAGCGTTGACGAAATGCGGATAATCCGCACCTCAGAATCTCCACGTTGGAAAGAGAACGCCGGCGATGCCCAGAGCTATGGTGGTGCCTGTCTTAATGTTGACGAATACTACGATGAGATGTTCAGATTCGCAGCCGAATATATCAAAAAGCCTCACAAAATGGATATTGATATATGGCAGTTTCTGACGATATTTCCCGTTAGAAAAGCGTTTCGCGTTCGTCCCGTGGAGTGTGCCGAGGGCGAATACCGCGACAGTCTGCCCGTGTGCCGCGGAAACCGAGGAAAGATCGCTGTTGCGGCGAACGGAAATGTGTACCCATGCTTGCAGCTCTCGGGAACATACGACGCACGCGGAGAGCTTCTCGGCAATATAAAGACAGATGACCGCAACCTTGGCTCGGGGTTGCAAATGTTGCTGCAAGGCGGAAAATATCTGGACGAGGTATGCACCACTGTCAAGACCCTCGCCGATAACAACCCCAAATGCGGGGCCTGCGAGTACTTCAAATACTGCGTTGGAGGCTGCCGCGCTCTTGCTATGGCATTTACAGGCGAGAAGCTGGGCAGCGATATTGCAAAGTGCGTGTTCTTCAAAAGGCACTGGTACGAGCAAATTACAGAGTTGTTTGACGGCTGGAAAAACCTTGCGCCTATCGGGGCTATTGGGAGAGAATGATGGAAAAAACATAGAAACATCTGTTTGATTTTCATAGATTTTCGGAAAACGTGCGTCTTGCCGAAATGATAGCTGATACCGAAAGTCGTTATGGCAAAATGTCCTTCCCGATGACTGTCTTGATAAGGTGAATGCGGCGGGAGAACTTATTCTTCCGCATACACGGGAGTACGATTCCGATGATTAAGCTCCATGAAAATGCTGAATTAAGCAAAAAGCAGAGCGCATTTATATCGAGTTCATGAATAGGGTAACAGGATATGTTCTGGGTGGCGGCAATGTACCTCGCACGGAACGCGAAATACATGTAGTGCTCGCTGATGTGCGCGCTGCCTGCGGCGTTTATGCCGGCGATATCATGCACCTATATCTTAATGGCAAACGAGGGTTTTAAAATTTCCTCTGGTATTGCCTAACCGATAGGATTATTCTTTGAAGCGGCTTGCTTCGCTCTGTATACCGTGAAGTGCGAAAAATCGAAACGGGAAACGGTGTGAAAATGGAACTTAGACAAAACGAACAATTTCTGAAAAAGGCGTACAACAAAGCACTTCTGCCGTGTGTACTGTCGGTTCTGAGCGGCAACATTAACATACTCGCGGACGGGATTCTGGTAGGTCAGAAGCTCGGCACAAACGCTTTGGCGGCGATAAATTTCAGCCTGCCCGTGTACCTTGTTTTGTGTATCGCGGGCTCGTTTGTCGTGTCCGGAACGGCGATCTGCGCCTCGGACGCTATCGGGAAAAATAAGACCGAAAAGGCACAAAGCCTCTACCGTATGTCGATTTTTTGGTGTACAGCAATTTCGGTTATAATAACGATTTTCGGTTTGTTATTTCTGAAACTGCTGTCACTTTTGCTGTGTTCGGACGCTGATGTAATGCCGCTTGTTATGGCATATTCGGGCGCAACGCTCGCGGGCGCGCTGCCGAAAATACTTATCTACATACCGTTCTGGTTTTTGCGGCTTGACGGACGGAACGGTCAGGTGACGCTGATGATGACGGTCATGGGAGTTGGCAACGTTGTACTTGATGTGCTGTTCTTATACACGTTGGATATGGGAGTGTTCGGCGCGGCATTGGCGAGCGTGCTGTCGACAGCGGCGGCGTGCGTTCTCGGATTTGTGAAATTATGCGATAAAAAAAGCGGATTTAAATTTGGATTTTGCGTGAAAGCCGAATGTGTGAAATTCTCCGAAATAGCCAAAGCGGGAAGTCCGTCGGCAGCGAATAACTTATTTCAAACTCTGCGCGTATCGGTCATAAACACACTTCTGCTGCGCTATTGCGGCAGCGAAACGGTGGCAGCGTTCACGGCGGTCAACTGTATCTGCGCGTTCGCGGAAAGCGTGACGAGCGGCGTTCCGCAAGCGGCTTCAGCAATGCTCGGAATTTACAGCGGCGAGCACGACAACGAAAGCACACGGCTTTTAATGAAGCGGCAGCTCAAAAGCGGGATACCGTGCGCGCTGATTTTTTCCGCAGTAATTATCTTCGGTGCGGACTTGATATCACTCGCTTACGGACTGAATATTTCATTGCGGTTTGCGTTTGTTTGTCTGTCGCTCGGAATAGTTCCCGCGCTTATAAACTGCGTGCTGTCGGGGTTTTACAACGTTTCAGGACAAAACCTTCGGGCAAATTCTATCATATTTCTGCGCGTGTTTTTAATGTCCTGCGTGAGCCTTTTTGCGCTGCTTTACTTCGGTCACAGCCCATTGCTGTTTTTGTTTTTGTGTGAAATATTAACTCTGTTATTCTGGTTTATTGCAACCGGAATTTCACACAAAAACCGTTCACGTTTTTTATTGTTGAATAATTCACTTGAAAAATCGGGTAACGTAATAAATTTCTCCGTGAGCGGAGATGCGGAAAATATCTGTGATGCCTCCGGCAGGATCACGGATTTTTGTGCGTACAACGGAATGTCGTCGAAACAGACAATGCGAATAAGTCTCGCGCTTGAGGAAATTATGATGCTGATCACGGATAAAAATGAGAGGGCGGTTGAATTTGATCTTCGCGTATATTCCTTGCAGGGCGTTATCGGGATACGCATACGCTACGGAGGAAACGACTTCAATCCGCTTGCCTACGCGGATAACGACGAGGAATATCTTGGGATACGCCTTATCGAGAGCATATGCGAACAGGCCATATATCAGCGCACGTTCGGCACGAATACTGTGCAGATTTTTGTAGAGGGGGGAGTGTCCGCATAATGAAAACGGATTATGAACGGCTTGGCTGCGAAGCGTTGGAACGGCTCGAAATGTCAACAAAAAACGCGGATACTGCGCAGACAAAATTTCTCCTCGACTGGTTGAACGAAAATAAAAATACCGAATTCGGCAAGCGATACAGCTTTGCACAAATAAAATCTGTTCGGGAATATCAGAAAAGAGTTCCTCTTTCGACTTATGAGGATTACGCCCGTGACATTGAGCGAATTATTGACGGAGAAGAAAATATTCTGACTGCGCGCGACATCGTATATTTTTGTATAAGCTCGGGTACTGTAGGTGATGAAAAATATATTCCGCTTACCGAATACGATTTTGAAGCTCACTATGTTTTTATGTACGGAGCGCTTTTCGGGCAGATAAGGGAGTACTATAAGCAGCTTACTGAAGCGCAAATTTTCGGAAAAATTTTTCAGATAGGCGAGTTCGCGAAAACATATATGCCGGACGGCAGAATGAACGGGATACGCTCAAGCTGCGTATATCAATGGCTGGACAGAAACGGGGAATTTGACTCTTCCGATTATTGTGTTCCGAAGGAAATTCTGTTCCCCGAAACTCTGGAGGATCAGCTGTATATCAAGGTGAGATTTGCGCTTGCAGAGCGGAATATCACCGCGATACACGGCGTGTTTATAAACCGCGTCGCGGGGGTGATCGAGTACATTCTCCGCAATTGGGAGCTGCTTCTGGACGATATGGAGCACGGTACGGTAAGCGTCGAAATTCCGGAAAAGCAAGGGAAATATATTGCCGAAAAGCTCCCACCCGATCCCGAACGCGCGAGAGAACTGAGGGACATTCCCCGTGAAAATTTACATAAAGGAATTATCAAAAAGATCTGGAAAAATATAAAATATATCCTCGCCATAGGCGGCGACAGCTTTTTCCATTATACCGAAAAAACGCGCGGCTACGCGGGCGATATTCCCTTGCATTTTTTTGTTTACGCAGCCTCGGAGGGAGTTTTCGGTCTGGCAGAGAATATAGATGTTCCGGATAAATATATGCTGCTGCCCAAATCGGTTTTTTTCGAGTTTATCCCTGAAACCGGCAACGGCGCGCCGCTTCTTATGAGCAATGTGGAGGTCGGGAAAAAGTATGAGCTTGTCGTTACCAACCGTTCGGGGCTGTACCGTTACAGGCTCGGCGACGTCATCAAGGTCGTTGGAATGCACGAAAAAGCGCCTGTTGTAAAGTTCTGCTACCGTCGAAATCAGGTGATAAACATTGCCGGTGAAAAGAGCAATCAGCAGCAGTTCGATACGGCTATAAAGCGATTTGCGGAATTGGCGCAAACCGAGGTGCGGGGGTATTGCGTCCAAGAGGATTTTTCGGGGATATCGCCAAGGTATTTATTTTATATGGAGTGCGAAAACGCTCCCCGGAATGCGGACGCAATCTTTGAGGAATGTATGTGCGCCGCGAATCCCGAATACAAATCGTGCCTGAATATGCGCGAGATTAGACCGTTGCATATCGAGCTTTTACGGGAGGGCAGCTTTAAACATTATGAAAAAATGCTTGCCGAAAGGGGCAAGCCTATGGCGCAAAGTAAAATGCCGCATTTTTTGAACACCGAGGAAAAGAAAAGCTTTTTTGCGTCACAGATCATACGCTTGGAGGAAAAAGTATGAAAAAGCTCACCGGAATAGCGGGCAAACTTACGATAGGAGTAATTCTTTTCGGAATATTATTAGGAGCGGTGTGCAGTACAGTAGGATATATGGAATTTACCGCAGTGCTTGAACAGCAATATAACGATTCGGCATATGAGATTGCGGAAACGGCGAGGGCAATTTTAAATCCCGACAAATTTGAACATTATCTTGAAACGGGACAGACCGACGCGGAGTACGATAATATTCTGGCGAGACTGGACACGCTTACCGACACCACAAATGTAACGTTTATATACGTCGCGAGGGTGAGCGGGGATTATAAAACGCTTACATACATTTATGATACGGTAAATTCAAGTACGGGCTTCGACCGATATCCGCTTGGCTACACCGCCTCCGATCTCGACGAAAAGCATACGGAAAACGTCGTTAAAATAATGACCGAGGGTGGACGCGCCGAAAAATACTTGTATTCCTATTCCAAGGAATCAGGTGCGCATACGACCGCCGCAATCGATGTTAAAAACTCGGACGGCAAAATAATCGCAATGCTGTGCGTTGAAAAGCCGATGACGCGCCTTGAAGCCGCCCGAAACATTTACGTTCTGCACGTTATTTTCTGGACGCTCGGCGCGATAATACTGTTTATTTTCGTGTATTCCGTGATACTGCGGCGCGGCGTTATAAAGCCGATAGAAACGCTCACAAAAGAGGCGGAGCGTTTCGCGGAAACCAATCTTCCGTCAACATCTCCGCTTAATATCAGACAGAATGACGAGATCGGGATACTCGCAAGGGCGGTTGAAAAAATGGAAACGGACATTGCGGAATACACAGAAAACCTTACCGCAATAACTGCCGAAAAGGAACGCGTGAACACCGAGCTTTCGGTCGCCACGCGTATTCAGGCGAATATGCTGCCGAGCATTTTCCCGGCTTTCCCCGAGCGTAAGGAGATTGACATTTACGCGACCATGAACCCTGCGAAGGAGGTCGGCGGAGACTTCTACGATTTCTTTATGGTGGACGAACGCCATCTCGCAATAGTTATGGCAGACGTGTCGGGAAAGGGAGTCCCCGCTGCGCTGTTTATGGTCATCGGCAAGACGCTGATAAAGGATCACACGCAGTCCGGCAAGGATCTGGGAGAGGTGTTCACCGAAGTCAACGAGCTGCTTTGCGAGTCCAACAGCGAGGGATTGTTTATCACCGCGTTTGAGGGAGTACTCGACTTAGTGAATGGCGAATTCCGTTTTGTAAACGCGGGTCATGAGATACCTTATATCTGCAAAAAGGGTGGGAAATTTGAGCCGCATAAAATTCGAGCGGGATTTGTTCTTGCGGGTATGGAGGGTATGCGCTATAAATGCGGAGAGATGCAGCTCGATGTGGGCGATAAAATATTCCAGTACACCGATGGCGTAACCGAGGCTACGAACGCGCAAAACGAACTTTACGGCATGGACAGATTGACGGCAATACTCGGCGAAAATTCCGCGCTGCCTCCCGCCGAGCTGCTCCCTATAATCAAAGAGGATATAGATAAATTCGTGGGAGAAGCGCCGCAGTTTGATGACATTACAATGCTTTGCCTTGAGTACAAGGCGAGAATGGAGGGTTAAAATGAAGGAGCTTACCGTTGACGCGACGATTGAAAATGTCGCCGCCGTGACCGCTTTTGTGGACGAACAATTGGAGCAGCTCGATTGCCCGATGAAAACTCAATGTCAGGTAGACGTGGCGATAGACGAACTGTTCGGAAACATCGCGAACTACGCTTACAATCCCGACATCGGCACTGCTACCGTGCGCGTCGAGGTCACGGAAAATCCCCTCGCCGTCGTGATAACCTTTATCGACAACGGTGTGCCATATGACCCTCTTGCCAAATCTGACCCCGACATCACGCTATCGGCAGAGGAGCGCGAAATAGGCGGGTTGGGTATCTATATGGTGAAAAAATCCATGGACGATATTTCCTACGAATACAAGGATGGCAAAAATTTTCTGAAGATCAAGAAAAACATATAAAGGAGCGGAAATGAAATGAAAACATTCAGGAAAGCTATGTGTTTCGTGCTGCTTTTTGCTGCCGTGCTCACGCTTGTTGGCTGCACTGGGAACAAAAATGACGAGCCGCAGGTCATAACGGATATATCGCAGCTTGCGGGATGCGGCGTAGGTGTTGTAACAGGCTCAGCATTTGATACTATGACCGATGAGTACATAGAAAACGCTGACAAACAGTATTACGAAAGCTATGCGGATCTTGCTGTTGCTTTATCCAAAGGAAAAATATCGGGATTTCTTGTGGACGAACCCGTCGGACGTATGCTTTGCAACGAGCAAAAAGGATTACGCTTTTTAGATAAGTATATCAGCCGCGAAAGCTATGCGTTTGCGTTTCCCAAAACCGATGAGGGCGGTGCGCTTCGCAACCGTTTTAACGAATTCCTTTCCCAGATAACCGCTGATGGAATTTTAGATGAGCTTAAAGCGAAATGGCTGAGCGATGACGAGAACGCAAAAGCCGTAACTTATCCGCCCGAAAACGGCTCTGCGGGAACACTGCGTTTTGTCACTGACAGCCGCACTGCGCCGTTTTCTTATGTAAAAGACGGGCAGGTAGTGGGATACGATATTGATATACTGTGCAGATTTTGCGAAAATTATGGCTACGGTCTTGAAATTTCGGACGCGGATTTTGCGGCGATAATACCCGCGCTTGTGACCGGAAAGGCGGACTTGGTGGCTTGCTGCATCACTGTGACCGAGGAGCGTGCAGACAGCGTATATTTTTCGGACGCCAACTATGAGGGCGGCGTGGTCGTGATGGTGGCTGACGCAAGCGCGGCGGCAGAAAATATAGGATTTTTCGAGAGCCTAAAGGATAGCTTTTACAAAAACTTTGTCAAGGAAAAACGCTGGAAAATGCTGCTGTCGGGTCTCGGAATAACGGTTCTGATTTCGGTGTGCTCCGGACTTCTCGGCGCGGCGCTGGGATTTGGCGTTTGTATGCAGCGGCGTTGTCAAAACAAAATACCGCGTGCTATTGCCGCTTTGTATATCAGAATTATGCAGGGTACGCCGATCCTTGTTTTTTTGATGATATTATATTATGTTATATTCGGAAAGAGCGATATATCTCCGGTTATTGTAGCGATAATCGGTTTTGCCGTCAATTTTTCCGCTTATGTTTCCGAGATGATGCGCATGGGTATTGAGTCGGTCGACAAGGGACAAAATGAGGCAGCTCTGGCACTTGGCTACACAAAACGACAAAGTTTCTTTAAGGTAGTGTTCCCGCAGGCGGCAAAGCATTTTCTCCCCGTTATCAAGGGCGAATTCGTTTCGCTGGTAAAGATGACCTCCATTGTCGGATATATCACGATACAGGATCTGACAAAAGCGTCAGATATTATCCGCAGCCGTACATATGAGGCGTTTTTCCCGCTTATTGTTACCGCGATAATTTATTTTGTGATCTCGTGGCTGCTGACCATTGTGCTCGGCAGAATTGAAATACGTCTTGACCCCAAAAAGCGCAGTAAGAAGCGTAAAAGTCGGACAAAGGAGGTTAATTTATGATAACGATACGCAAACTCAAAAAAGAATATCCGAATATCACGCCGCTTCGTGACGTTAATGTCGAGATAAACAAAGGCGATGTAATTTCCGTTATCGGTCCGTCCGGAACGGGAAAGAGTACACTGCTTCGCTGTATCAACCGTTTGGAAACGCCGACCTCGGGAGAAATATTGGTGGACGGTGTTGATATATGCGGCAAAAAAGCCGACCTTTCAAGGCTGCGCCGCAAAATGGGAATGGTGTTTCAGAGCTTTAATTTATTCGGACATATGAGCATTATCGAAAATCTGATGTGCGCTCCCATGGACTTGCACGGCAAATCAAAGAAACAAGCATACGAACGCGGCATGGAACTGCTGCAAACCGTAGGTCTTGCATCAAAAGCGGATAATTACCCCGACGAACTGTCGGGCGGGCAAAAGCAGCGCGTTGCTATTGCGAGAGCGCTTGCGATGGACCCCGAGATACTTCTTTTTGACGAGCCGACAAGCGCTCTCGACCCCACTATGGTAGGCGAAGTCTTATCGGTCATAAAGCGGCTTGTGGACGAGGGACTCACCATGCTTATTGTCACACACGAAATGAATTTTGCAAAAAACGTGTCAAACCGTATTTTTTATATGGACGAGGGAGTTATTTATGAGGATGGCACTCCGCAGCAGATATTTGAAAATCCCCAAAAGGAAAAAACTCGGAGATTTATAAAACAGCTTAAAGTGCTGAGCGAGGTCATTGACAAAAACAGCTTTGATTTTCCCGCAATAAATTCCAAGCTTGAAGAGTTCGGACGAAAGCAAATGATGTCACAAAAGCAGATATACAAAATGCAGCTTGCGTTTGAGGAGCTGGTTATGCAGAAACTTATCGGAGAAAATCAGGTCAAAGATATTCGTATGGATGTGGAGTATTCTGAAAAAGACGGTACCGTCGATATGATATTCGGATACGGCGGCAACGAATTTAATCCATTAGGTGATGAAAAGGAACTCACCGTCATAACGCTGAGGGGTATCACCAACTCGACATTTCATAAATATGACGGGAACGAAAACGTTCTTGTTCTGAAGATATAGAAGGGTAAAGGTATGAAAAAAATTATCATATCGATATGCTTGGTTCTTGCGTTTTGACCGTTTTATCAGGCTGTAAAGGTAAAACCGCGGACTTAGACGTTCTCTGCGAATCGGCGGTGCGAGACGCAGCGTTCGCCGAAGCCGAGGTCACGGTCGAGTTTACGGATACGACGGCAGAATTTATTGAACGGTTAACAAAATAATGTGAGGTGTTACGATTGGAAAACACGGAAAAATATCGGCTGTCCGATGAAAACATTGATGCTGCAAGTGAAAAAATAGAAAAACATCTTGCCGCGTTCTCGGTCGATAATAGAAACGTTCTGCGTTTCAGGCTGATGTTCGAGGAAATACTGCTGAATTACCGCGACCGTTTTGGAGAGGAGAACGAGTTTATCTTGCGGTGCGAAAAACGTTTTTCCCGTCCGCGGATAGTGATAGCCGTTGCCGGAGAAAATCTTGAGCCGTTTGCATCGTGTGAAAACAATGAGGAATATTCATCCGAAACGCTCCGCGGAATGTTAGCAAATATGGGACTTGCGCCAAGTCACAGATACAAAAACGGAGAAAATATCATCACGCTCTCTCCCGAGAAAAAAAAGCGCGGCTCAACCGTGATATGGCTTCTCGCAGCGGTAGTATTTGCTGTCGCTGCGGGTTTGTTGTGTTCACTGCTTCCCGAAAACGTCCGCGAAATTTTATCCGTAAAGGTCATTGAGCCTGTTACCGGAAAATTTATGGGCATTCTGTCGGCAATATCGGGACCGCTCATCTTTCTTTCCGTTTTATGGGGGATATACAGCATAGGTGACATTGGCTCATTCGGCAAGATCGGCAAACGAATGATCTCAAGATTTTTGCTTATGAGCGCTCTGCTGCTCGTGATCGTGGGCTTCGCAACAGTTCCGTTTTTTGTGTTAAACTCTGGCGGGGGCGGTCAAGCTGATTTTTCCGATCTGTATCAAATGCTGCTTGACATTATTCCGTCAAATCTGATAGCTCCGTTTATTGACGGAAACACGCTGCAGATAGTCTTTATCGCAGTCATTTTCGGGGCAGCATTGCTGGTGCTGAACGATAAAACAACGGTTGTTTCAAAAGTCGTAGAGCAGTTGGATTATATTGTTCAATTTATAATGAAATGCTTGAACTCGTTTATTCCGCTGATAATTTTCTTAAGTATCTTTAATATGATTATCAAAAGAAATTCGGGAATAGGTTCTACAGCACTAAAGCCGGTGCTTTTAACACTTATGGGATTGGCTATCGTAATTATCGTCTATATCGTGATCGTGTGTGTACATCAACAGATCTCGCCGATAATGTTAATTAAAAAGCTGATGCCGACCTTTATAATTGCGCTGACTACAGCATCGTCCTCGGCGGCATTCGCCACGAACATAGAGACTTGCGAGAAAAAACTTGGCATTGACAAAAAGATAATCAACTTTGGGCTGCCGCTTGGACAATCGGTGTTTATGCCCGCGGCGGCAGTGCTGTTTTTCAGCATGGGGATATGTATGGTGGAGACTTTTCAGGTGCCGATAACGGCAATGCTGCTTATGAATCTATTTATAATAGCATTGGTATTGGCAATAGCAGCTCCGCCTGTTCCGGGCGGATTTGCGGTGTGCGTAACAATACTCATAACTCAGCTGGGAATTCCCGAGGCGGCGATACCGATCGTCATCGCCATAAGTATGATTTTGGATTTTCCCTGCACCGCGACAAATCTGTTCTGTCTGCAGGCAGAGCTTACCGATCTTGCTGGCGGGTTGGATATGCTTGATACAGAAATGCTGCGAAACGATTCCTGACAGAGTAACTGAAAAATACAATAGAAACTTTCACAGTATGAAACATATATTTTTTTATAGGACAAGCCATTCGTTTAAAAGCATATTGCAATCTTCACTGAGATCAGTACCGCGGTATATTTCAATCTTATCGTACAGCTTTTGAGTTAGTTCCGTTTGAGTTTTAGCGAGGACATATTTATATATTGGCTCTCCGTTATTCTTATGCCCACCAACGGTTCGACCTTCCCATCGTCCGTCTTTACGGTTGGGAACCATTCTGTCGCCTGATGGTCTGCGTTTTCCCATAACAGCACCTCCCTTGTAACCACACATCATACCACAAAAAACCAAAAAGTCCAGCGTTTTTTTGCTTTATTTTCGGCATGACCTTTTTGTGTCATCGCATTTCCTTTTACTGTCGCATCTATTGGATTTTTTCTTTCAAAGTGATCCCTTTGTTTCATACTTTTGTATTTCTTGGCATCAAACTTCAAGTGCAACAAACGGCTTCACAATGCGGTCGGCTTTGCCGTCCGCTGTGATTGCAGCATCGCTGCTTTAACCTGCTTTCAAATAATATATGCCATTTTTGCCACAAAAACCTATAAAATGACTTGTCAATTCAGTAAAATCTTTTAGTATTGTTGCCTCTAATAAAGTACGGCTTTGTTTATCATAGAGTTTACTTTATAAAAGACATGCGGCAAAATATTATTGCCGCATGTAATTGCTTATAAATTTAAAAGTTCTAATGGCACAGTACGCTTTTTAAGCTCTTTTTATTTTGGGGCGGAACGCAGAGTTTACAATTAATATCGATGCACCAGCAATCAGATAAATAAAACGAGCAAGCAGCCATGCTGAATTTATCACAAACTCCGGTTCTCCGTCGGAATTTACGGGCAGCGTCAACGGATACGCGGAGAAATAACCTCCCCCAAACAGATCAAACGCACCCGCCGCTCCGAGGAATCCCGCAATAAAAACTATCGGAAGCAGCGCGTATACAAGCCCTTGATGTATTCGTCCCGCAAGATGACCGATACCTACCGAAAAGACGAAACAAGGAATTATCTCAAGCAGCGCGGGAAGTATGAAAACATCAAATCCGTAATATCCGAAAAACGCTGCATAAAATACCGCGCCGAGAATACTCTCGATAAGGCAAATGATCAGGAAACATACGCCGAGTGCAGCTGTATTTAACAGCAATCTCTGTACGTGAGTGAGCGGAGACGCGCCAATCAATATATCAACGCGTTTCTGCTGTTTTCCGTAATATCCCGCCTGGAGCAACAAAATCGTAATGATTGAAAGCGGCAGCGTCTTTCCTATATACGCGCAGTTGCTCCACACCGAAAACGGTGCGGTATATGCAATGCCCTCAATGATCTCGGTGGTAAGTATATACCATGCGAAAATCGTGTTTACGGCGAGCATGGCAATAAACAGCCAGCTTGTCAGCAGACGTTTCAGTTCATATCCAAATACTTTAATCAAGCTTTAAATCCTCCTCTGTAAGTCTGCAGTAATCGAGAAACTCCTTGTAGGTGACCGGATACTGTTCACCGACCTTGTTGTAATCGGAATACATTTTGCCCAGTATCTCGTCCATTTTCTCCTCGCCGCCCACAAGCTCCTCAGCTTTTAGTATCATCAGCGGCATACGCTTGTATTTGTTAAATCCTTGGTTTGAAACGTTTAGCTGCTCCCGATAGCTTTCGGGCAGTTTTTCGAGATATTCTGGATGGCGGTTGTAAAAGCTGCGGTTTTGTTCATCAACACATTTTTTCCAGTCGTCAACGTAATATTGCTTGGCGTAAAGCTCGCCGTATTTTTCCTTTACGAATCTGTAAGTCGAGTAGACGGTAAGCCCCTCCGACGACCATATTCCGTCGGATTCGTCGCACCACATACCAACGCCGCCCCACCACTGATGTATCATCTCATGAATAAATATCTCCGTGGCGTTTGCGCCCCTGTTCGGATCACTCAGGGTACTCGGCGAGATCGATTCCTCATACCATGTCGACACACCGGGCACGGCATAACCTCCCAACGACAAGGCGCTTTTCTGAAACAGCGTGAACGGCTTGCCTTCAAGTACAAAGGGAGTTTTTCCGTAATGCTTTGTGCAGTAATCGTAAACGTCGCATATCGACTGCCGCACATTATATTCCTCAACAATGGGTTGGTAGATATCTCCGTATATAAATCTAAATTCTATACTCTCGTCAGATGAAAAACGATCGGTCAAATAACGTCCGGCTATAAAGTTGTAAATATAATCCGAGTAGTAGGTTGTCTTGTATGTCCGTGTTCCGTCGAGGTTTTCGGTAAAATCGGTCAGGGGTTCATGTTCTACAAACGGCGTCAGATACTCTGGGAAAGTTATCTCAAATCTTACCCCCCTGTCTCCAAGACAGTAATTCTTCATTAACGGCGCTATATCTGTGTGCTGCAGAAAAATATAGTTTTCTCCGATAGAATTGGGTATCGACGGCATAAAGCACTGCGCCACCGTCGGAAAGCCGCCGTACTCAATCACCAGCTTTTCGCCGCCCTTTTCCGGCAGTTCGAAAAAGGTGTCATACTGTCCGTTGACGTCCTCCTTGACGGTCCGGAAATTCACATTTTCACCGCCGTATGTCATGCTTTTTATTTTATATCCCGCATTCAAACGGAAACAATTCTCGCCGTTTGCGGGTTTCCGTATGTGATATTCAGCTATTCCCGACAGGTTTCCGAGAGTGGGATCTAATTTAATAAAGTAACCGACATTATAAAAGCTTTCTGAAACCATGTCGCCCCAAAGGTATTCATCCTTAAATTCCTCGCCGCCGTGCCCGATAAACAACTGAACGTTCCACAGTACGGTTCCCGACGTGATAAGCGCAGCCGCGCTTATCGGCAGATACACTTTTTTCAGGCTTCTCGCGAACGAGCCGAAAAGACCCTTCTGATACCTGCGCTGACACATCAGCGAGAACGCCCACAGCCCTGCGGCGGCGCACAGCCACATAAGCCGCGTGTACGCGCCCACTCTCAGAAACCATATGTCGGGAAATCCGTCCGAATACGCGCCTATCAGTGGGTTCAGCCACCATAAAAGCCATTTACTTTTGGCAAAGCGGCTGAAGCATAACATATACGCCAACGCCGCATATATCAGCGCCGACAGTTCCACCCTTCGGGTGATACGGTAAAAGCTCTCCGCGAACAGTATGGATATCCACCATGTGGGCAGCATGAACACAAGATAGTGCGCAAAATAAAAGTCCGCATTGAAAAGATAATCCAGCTTTACCGCAGTGTAAGGAAGATAGACCAGCGAGCACAGCGCCGTGACAGTTGCTGAGACGGTCATCAGCGCCGCTGCTTTTGCTGCGGAGTGCGTGACCGGCGGAGCGATTGCCGCAGCGAGAACATCCGTTCCGCTGCGGCGCTGACGGTTCGCCTCAAAAACGGCCGCCACAGCCCATAGAACACCGCCGAATGTCGTACCGGCGCTTATGGGGTTGCCGATATAAAGACCCGACATAGCCGACAATAATGACGGCGTATAGATTGTATATCCAAGCAAAGGGGTAAGCAGACAGAGCGCGGAAATAAGCCAGATAAACTTTGTCAGCAGAAGCCGTCGCAGCTCGACGCGGTACAAGGAAAAAAACTTCATTGTCTGCCCTCCTTGTGGATACAGTACAGATAAGCGTCCTCCAGAGTCGGCTCGACGCTCTCCGCGCAATCGAGCATCTTTTCAGCAACTATGCGGCAGCGAATACCCTCCGAAACGTTCACCTTGGAAACGACGCGGCAGCCCGCGGGAACGGGATCTCCAACCTGCGAGATATACGTCCCGACATGCCCCGCCGCTTCCGCTATCAGCGCTGACGGAGAGCCGTCGTAAAGGATAAGTCCGCCATATATAACGAGGACGCGGCTGCATACCGCCTGAACGTCCTCCACGATATGCGTGGAAAGCAGAACGATCTTATTCTGCGCCATTTCAGAAAATATGTTTCGGAATTTCACGCGTTCTTCGGGGTCAAGTCCAACCGTTGGCTCATCAAGTATTATAAGCTGCGGGTCGCCGAGCAGAGCCTGAGCGATACCCACGCGCTGACGCTGACCGCCTGAAAGACTGCGTATCCGCGTTTTACGCTGTTCCGTGAGGTTTGTGCGGCTTATAACATCGTCAACAGCTTTTCCGGACTTAACGCCCTTCAGCGCCGCCATATAATCCAAAAATTGCCATACGGTAAGCTCGTCATAGAGACCGAAGCTCTGCGACAGATAACCGAGCTGCGATTTGAGCTGCGTTTCCTGCGAGAGCAGCGGCTTGCCGTCAAGCATTATTTCGCCTTTCGTGGGGATAAGTCCCGCTATCAGCAGCTTCATAAGCGTTGTCTTTCCTGCACCGTTGGGTCCGAGTATACCGATAAATCCGGGACTTTCAAGACTTACCGTTATATCTGAAAGCGCTTTTTTTCCCGACGGATAAATCATCGTGATATTGTTGATGTCTATTTTCATAGATTAAATTCCTTTCTGTCGCATGCTGCAATGATTATAGCATATTTTTTATGTAGTTTGTCGGGAGTTAATGTGTTTTTTGTGTGGAGTTTCCAAATTTAACGGTAAAACGCACTCCGTCGGCGGTATTTTCTATCTTGTAAGCAATATTGTATTTTTCAAAGATCATACGCGAGATATACAACCCGAGACCGCTTCCGTGCTCTGAAGACTTATCTGCGCGGTAGAACGCCTCGAAAAGATGAGGCAGGTGTTCCTCGGAAATATGCGCGGGGGAATTTTCTACAACAAGAGTCGCTTCGTTGCCGTTCGTAAGCGTCACGCGTACGATACCCCCGTCGGGAGTATGCGAAACGGCGTTGCCGATAATATTCCCAAGGGCTTTTTCAAATAGCTTTTCATCTCCGTAAACCTTAATGTCCTTTTGTATATCCGCGGATACCGCTATCGAACCGTCCTCAGCGTATCCGGAATACTCTTCGGCGAAAGTCATTACCATTTCGGAGATGTTTAAGGGGCGGCGTTCCGTTTCATCGGAAATATCCATATGCGACACCGCCAGCATCTCCTTGATAAAGCCGCTGAGAGAACGAAGTATCTCGGCGCTGCGGGCGAGATATTTATCCCTGTCCTTGTATACCCCTATGCCCGCCTGCATTCCCTCAAGCTGTCCTATAACTACCGCGATTGGTGTTTTCAGTTCGTGTGATACTCCCGAGAAAAACAGCATATGGCGACGCTCTCGCTCTTTTTCAAGGGCTATCTCATCGGTAAGCGCGCTGTTGCGCAGATTAAGCTCTTCCATCGCCGCATGGAGCTTGTCCGACATTTGGTTGATACTCGCGGAAAGCATACCTATCTCGTCATCGCGCATATCGGGGCAGTACCAGCCGAAATCCAGATCGGCCATTTTTTCGGCGATCTTTCCGATACGGATTATCGGCTGAGTGGTATGCTTTGAAAAAAGCCATGCCCCAATAAAGCACAGTAACACAGCCGTTACCGCGACAAACGGAATACTGCCGAGAATAGCACTCTTTAATTCATCGGAACGGGTGCTATTGTATTGCGTTACCAGAATGTAGTCCTCGTCCGAGTCCGAGAAGCGAAAAGGATAACTGTTGCCGTCGACGGCAGCAGCGCTTACCCGCTTAAAGGTATATGGACTTACAGATTTTTTCTCTCCGTCTAACAAAAAAAGAAACGCACCGGTTTCCCGTATAAAATCGGTAAACAACGGTTCGCTTTTTTGCTTTTCGGTAACTCTAAGAGTAGAAACGAACTGTAGCGAAAGTGTCACCAACAGTGCGAACGTCCTTGCGGTGAGCTTTTTCATATCACACCGCCTTTCAGCTTATAACCCACACCGCGCACGGTTTCAATGCAGTCGAAGTCACCGAGCTTTCTGCGAATATTTTTGATGTGTGTGTCAATTATCCGAGTGTCATCGTAGTAGCCAAAGCCTCAAAGCTCATTGAGCAGCGACTTTCGGGTGACGACCTCCCGGGGAGATTTCATAAGCTCATAAAGTATCTCAAATTCTCGCAGAGTGAATTCCACCGGCTCACCGCCAACGCAAACTGTGTGTGACGCGAGATCAAGGCATATTCCGCGGTATCCGAGAATTTTTTGCTGGTCGGGCATGGTTCGCCGAAGTACAGCCTCCACCTTTCGTATAAGCAGTGGCATAGATACGGGTTTCGCGACATAATCATCAATATGCAGCATATAGCCCTTTATCTGATGAGCCTCGCTGTCCAGCGCTGTAAGCATAATTACGGGAATGTCGCTTTTCTCCCTTATCCTGCGGCAAACTTCGTATCCGTCAATTTTGGGCAGCATTATATCCAGTATTATCAGATCAAATGCGTTCTTATCCGCCAACTCAATCGCCGCTTCACCGTTTTCAGCGGCAATTATCTCATATCCCTCGTTTTCCAAAAAACTGACGAGCAGCTCGCGATAATCAGCGTTATCCTCAACAATAAGCAACTTTGACATTTCATACCTCTATATATTTTACGGAGTCACACCATCTTTGCACATATTATATCATATTTTGTTATAAAATGCAACACTTCATCGTGTTAAACAATTTTCAAACGATGCATATTAACAAATTTGGCTGTCACATCACTATTTGTAGGATACATTTTTTGAATGGTTTCGATTTGTTTCTTCTTTGTTTAATGCAACTTAAATTATGATTTGATTTTTATCTATATTTACTAATGGAATTGGGGTAGGTTAGCATATATCTTGTTGACCCACTATCAAAAACGCCCACATATCTGACCATAGACAGGCTTGGAGCACATGGAAACAACGCAGACAAGAGCGCTAAAGATAATTTGTCGTGGAGCGGGAACGGCTAAAAAAAGCCATTCGCGGCGTAGAGAACATTAATAATTTGCGCCGACTTCAAGAAATACTGTTATACGATCCGCAAAAAAGTTGATCTAATGCAAGGGACAAACGGTTGGTGAAAGCATTTATCTTATAACCGCGTATCCTAAATGTGAAAAGAATCACCTAAGTAAGAGCGAACGCAGCTTTATCGCCAAAAATCAAAGACATTGAAAAGCAGTTATCAAGGAAAGAGTGATTATATAAACGTTTTTGAGAGCATTATGAAGGGCTTAAATGAAGCTGTTAATTATGAAAAGGGCGAGGGCAATACAAAAAATAGCTCTAAAACAACAAAATCCTCCTGACTGCATATAATGCATTATTTATGAGGAGGGATTTAAAATTAAACGCTGTATTCCATTGGAACCTGCTGCGGAAGAGGTCTGCTGCCAAAGCGCGATTACGCCGCTGATTTTCCAATTACCGCCCGAACAGGGCAGGGAAAGGCTTGAAAAGGCACAGGATATGCCTGTATACAAATACCCCGCGGACATATCCTCGGCAG
>CAJTMU010000025.1 GCA_910577365.1 uncultured Oscillospiraceae bacterium
GCTGCTGGCGCAGTGCCTGTTTGGAAATCCCGATATTATTCTTATGGACGAGCCTACCAACCATCTCGATGTGGACGCTATCGCGTGGCTGGAGGATTTCCTTGCGGATTATTTCGGCACGGTAATCGTGGTGTCGCATGACCGTCATTTCCTGAATAACGTCTGCACGCATATCGTGGATATAGACTACGGGAAAATCAAGATGTACGTCGGCAACTACGAGTTCTGGTATGAGTCGTCGCAGCTTATCCAGCGCATGATAAAGCAGCAGAACAAACGCGCCGAGGAAAAGATAAAGGAGCTTCAGAACTTTATAGCCCGCTTCTCCGCGAACAAATCCAAATCGAAGCAGGCTACCTCCCGCCGCAAGCTGATTGATAAGCTGACAGTGGAAGAGCTGCCCGCGTCCTCGCGTAAATACCCCTATATAGGTTTCGACGTTGAGCGCGAGGTGGGCAAGGATATTCTGCAGGTGTCGGGTTTGTCCAAAACTGTGGACGGAGTAAAGGTGCTTAATGATGTAAGCTTCACGGTTAATCGCGGCGATAAGATAGCGTTTGTTGGGGCTAACGAGATAGCCGTTACCACTCTGTTCCGCATACTGACCGAGGAGCTTGAGCCTGACGAGGGCAGCTTCAAATGGGGCAGCACAACTTCGGTAAGCTATTTCCCCAATGATAACAGCGCCTTTTTCAACGACTGCACGCTGTCAATAATCGATTGGATGCGGCAGTATTCCAAAGACGAAACTGAAAGCTATCTCCGTGGATTTCTTGGGAGAATGCTTTTCAGCGGCGACGACGTTTTCAAGCCCGTGAACGTGCTTTCGGGCGGCGAAAAGGTGCGCTGTATGTTCTCGCGCATGATGCTGTTTCAAAGCAACGTGCTGATACTTGACCGCCCCACGAATCACCTCGATTTGGAGAGTATCACGGCGGTGAACAATGGACTTTCCGAGTTCAAGGGCAATATCCTTTTTGCCACACACGACCATGAGATACTTGAAACAGCCGCCAACCGTATTATCGAGATAACCGAAAACGGCTGTCTTGACAGGCAGGGAAGCTACGACGAATTTGTGGATTGGCGGAAGGACAAGATTGGCGGTTCTCTTATGTTGTAATATATTGGGGGCACATTTCATGATATTGAAAGAGTGTGTTGAACGGGCGTTAGGAGAGGACGGTCGCGGTTCGATAATGAGGTTTTTGCTGGACAGGGATCTGGCGGACTGCAAAGACGACGGTGAGCGCTGGCGCAGCCTGTTTGAAAAATGCGACCGATGGGAAAGAGAGCTTCTCTTGTGGTCGGACGATACCTATATCAAAGGTATCTCCGGCTGGAATATGTTCATACGTGTGTGCTGCTGCCGTCTGCCGGAGGAGTCGGCGGATTGGATGGCGTACCTCTACCGCACGTCTTTGCTTGCGATACTTCGCTACGACCAATACGCCGACGAGGCGGGGCGAAGGAAAATAACGGAGCATGCGCGGAACTCCTCGCAGTGGAAGGATAGCTATTCCTGCGGCTTTGACGAAGAGTACATTCTGGAAACGGGCTTCGCGGAACTGACACGGGGCGAGTGGCTTGACGAAATAAACGGTTTTTGGGTAACTTCGTGGGAAACTTGGCAGGAGGATTGGAATACCATCACTAACAATCCGGAGTATGTCGAGGCTATGGAAATCAATTATCCAAAGTTCAAGTCAATTCTGGAAAGACTGGAGCGTGAGGTGGGTGACTGCGAGGTCGTTCGCATGAACCGCCATGGCGGAGATGAGACCGTATGGTATTTTGTAAAGACCCAAAGCGATTTTTATGTTGTGAATTTAACGGACGCTATGTGATCTGCGATTGATTTAAACCGAAAGGAGAGGACTATGCTGACGGTTGAAGAGCGCGTTTATACGCTTTCATATCTTTGGAAAGAGGCGGATTATAATTTTGCGTTTTGGGCGGAACGCTCCGATATCGACTGGGACGCGGAATATAGAAAATTTCTGCCGCTTGTGATAAACGCGTCGGGCGACCTTGAGTTTTATCTGCTGCTGATGCGTTTCTACGCGCTGCTTCGCGACGGACACACCGCGGTAACGCCGCCTTTTGCGCTGCTGGAGGGCAGAAGCGTACCGTTCGGCGTGACGCGCGCGGAGGGGAAATTCTTTTTGTCGGCTGTTCCGTCGGGGCGCGAAGAGCTTTTGCTTTCCGAAATAACTCATATCCAAGGGCTGCCGATAAGAGAATATATTGAAAAATATGTTTATCCCCTATATTGGCATGAGCTGCCCGAAAGCCTTTTTGCCTGCTATGACTGCATAGAGGCTTCCGTGATGTTCAATTTTGATGTCAACGAGCCGATAACCGTAACGGCGGACAATGGAGAGTTTACTTTTAAAATGAGCGAACCTGCGGAAACGCTTTGGGCGGAGCTTTGTGTTAAAGCTCCCGAGCAGCTTGATGAGCGCTTCCGTTCCGAAAGCCTTGTTATTTCTCTTACAAATGACAATATCGCGGTGATAGAGATATTCGATTTCTATCACGCGGAAATTACAGGGGAGTTCGCGGAGAATATCGGGCTGTTAAAGGGCTGTTCGGGTTATGTTATTGACGTAAGGGGCAATTCGGGAGGAATGGGCGACCCGCCGCTCGAAATAGCGCGTTATTTTATAAGCGGAAAATATCCTGTGAGATCGGAGAATAAAACTCCTGCTCACAGTGCGAAATATCACGCGCTGGAGCCGTATATCGACCGAAATTCTCCCGACCTTTCCGACCCATGGCAGCGCAAAATTTATGAGGTGGCCTCTCATACATATTATGAGAGCCTTACCGAAAACGGCGAAATTGACGGATATATTGACTTTGATGAAACAAAGACGGAGCTTGCCGCTCCCGCCGTCGTTCTGGCGAACCATCTGACCGCCTGCGCCGCCGAGATGTTTGTATCTTATTTTAAGATAACGGGCAGGGCGAAAACAATCGGAACGACTACGTTTGGCTCGGGTGCGGAGGCTATGATAAGAGATTTGCCGCTCGGCGGGGAAATGCGGCTCGCCACCACCCGCGGCAGGCTGATAGACGGAAGCGAATATGTAAATGTTGGCATTGCTCCCGATATCCCCGCCGAAAGGTCTGTCGGGGATATCGCTAACGGCACAGACAGGGTGCTGGTAAAGGCTTTGGAGCTTTTGAGAAATGCTCAATGAGAAGATAGAACCGAAAATAACCGCAAATTTTCGGTTTTATCACAAACATTAACCGTTACTGTCTAACGGAGGACAGGTTTGCGGTGCGAACGCGGCTTTACGTAGTTTTATTGATGACGTCGCGGAAAATGACCGCTGAAATATATTCATACTAATTTTTGATCTGAGTATATACAAGATTTGCGAAAAGACCGCACATAGTACAGGGGGAATCCACGCCGGCGTACTGTATGTGCGCTAAGGGGATTTGACGCAGTAATTTGAGTTGGATTTTTGCAAAAATGTCTGTACCGAGATTAAGAATTAGTATCACTTAAAAGAAAGATTGATAAAGATGTATTACATTATAATGGATCTGGAATGGAATCAGCCGCTGACGAGGGAGCAGACGATACTGTCCCCCGTGCCGCTGCATGGCGAGATAATCCAGATAGGTGCGGTAAAAACTGATGAGAGCTTTAATTTTATTGAGAAGATAAAAATCAGCGTATGCCCGAAATATTATAAAATAATGAACCGCCACGTTGAGAAAATAACAGGGATAACCAGCACGCAGCTCACCTGCGGCGAAATTTTCCCGCAGGCGTTCAAGCGGCTGAAAATGTGGTGCGGCGACGATTTCCGATTTATCACATGGGGCTTTGACGACATCGCCATGCTCTCGGACAACCTTGCTGTCTACGGGTTGGATACGGAATTCGGAAAGGACTATATAAATCTTCAGCTTATATACAATAAGCAGGTTGACGGCGGGCGCAGGCAGTGGTCGCTCTCCGACGCGGCAGAGCGGCTTGAGATACCCATGGAAGCAAAGGCGCACGACGCGCTCAACGACGCGATGTTTACCTATGAGGTGTGCAGAAAGCTGGATATGGTAAAGGGTATCGCGGAGTATGCGCAGATGCCTAATCCTATCCGAACGGTTCTGCGAAAGGATATCATAAAGAACGTCGCGAATATGAGGAAGTGCTTTGAGGACGCCCGCGTAAGGGACTGCAAGTGCCCGAAGTGCGACAATATCCTTGCTTCGGGAGAATGGGTGTTCAGCGGCGGAGGTAAAAAAAGCACTGTTGCGGTTTGTACGGAGCATGGGGATTTTTTTATAAAGATATCCTGCGGAAAGGTGTCCGACAATAATTGGACGCTCAGCCGCACGGTATACGAAGCCGACGAGGAAACGGTACGGAACTATCAAAAAAAGCTTTTGAAGCAGCAGGAGCGGCTTAAAAAGCGCGGAACGGAGAAGAAAAATGATAACGACAATATTGTTTGACCTTGATGGGACGCTGCTTCCTTTTGAGCAGGAGGATTTTGTGAACATCTATTTCGCGGAGCTGTGCAAAAAGCTCGCGCCGCTGGGATACGAGCCGAAGCCTACCATAAAGGCGGTTTGGGCGGGAACGGCGGCTATGATAAAGAATGACGGAAGCCGCGTAAACTCGGAGGCTTTCTGGGAGACCTTCTGCGCCCTCAACGAGGGTAAACCCGACGCGAAGCCGCTTTGCGACAGGTTTTACACCGAGGAGTTTGACAAGGCTAAATCCAGCTTGAAATACATACCCGACCATAAACCCATGATTGAGCGCCTGAAAGCGTTGGGTCTGCGCCTTGTGCTTGCCACAAACCCGATTTTTCCGCTTGACGGAGTGCGCACGCGAATGAAGTGGGTAAATCTGGGCGAATCTGATTTTGAACTTGTCACTCATTACGATAACAGCAGCTTCTGCAAACCGAATTTGAATTATTATAATGAGATTTTGTTGAAAGTCGGAGCTGCTCCAAATGAGTGTATAATGATAGGAAACAGCGTACCCGAGGATATGTGCGCGGCAAAGCTTGGGATATCAACGTTTCTTATTGATGAGTTTGCCGAAAACCCAGAAAACGCGGATCTGTCGCAATTCAGCCGCGGCACGTTTGAGGACGCGGAGCGCTTTATCAACGACAAGCTGAAAGCGACCGTCTGACAGACAAGATATGGGTGTTCAGCCATGAAAAGAGTTGAATTTGAAATATCAGTCAAAAATCCGCTGCCGTATATATCAGCGCTGCTTGCCTGCGCGTCATTTTTTTTCGCGGCGTTCCTAATAGTACCTGAGCCGGATATAGATATTGCCCACACCGTAAATCTTGAAAATGTCACATATACATATGACTTGATTTTCCGATATTCGGAGGGTATACGGTTTTATTGCGCTGCCTATTTGCTTTCATACGCGGCGCTTGCTGTTCTCTGCTTTATCCCCTCGGCTAAAAGAAAACCGCTTGTTTTCGCTGTGCCGCTCGCGCTTGATATAGTGGGTATCGCTGCATATCAATCGGAATTGAGAGGGACGAATATCATCGGGGTAATATCAGCAGGGGTTCTGACCGTAATGTTTATTCTGACCGCAGCGGGTATTATCAGAATAAAATATATCGCGGGAGCGCTTTATATGGCATACACGCTGATGTATATTCCGATTTTTTTTGAGGGAATGTCGGTAATGTCACTTTGCGATGTTATCCCCGTTTTTGCATTTGCCGCGGCATATGCGCTGATATGCTTTTCATTCGCAAAAAACCTAAGGAGTGACCGCTTATGGAATACACCGTCAGACAAATATCCGACGAAAGAACGCTGAAAAGCGTTCTGGATATGTGCTATTCGATACTCGGTGAGCATTATGAGGGCTTGTATTCCTATGAGGCTTGGAAGCGTCGGCTGGACAGGAGCTATCTGCTTTTGTACGCGGAAAGCGGCGGAGAGCCGATAGCGGCGGTGCTGGGGCGCGCGGAGAGCGCCGAAAGCGTGGTAATAGGCTTTGCCGCCTGCCGCGAGCGGTTTCGCAAAAAGGGCGTGACCTCCGCGCTTGTCAGAGCGTTCGAGAACAACGCGAGACGGCACGGCTACTCAAAAATAACCCTTACCAGCTACAATAACGCGTGGGGCTTTTACGAAAGCTGCGGCTATGACGTTATTGAGGAAAAATACGGTAAGAAGACGTATTGCAAGTGGATATAAGGAAATAAAAATGGATTACGCAATAAAACAAATCAGCGATGAAAATACATTAAAAGCTGTGCTTGAAATGTGCTGGGATATCCTCGGCAAGCCGAATACTGATATATATTCCGAGCAGGCATGGCGTGAAAAGCTTTCCGACAACGGTCTGATGATATATGCTGAAATCGGCGGAGAGCCTGCTGCCGTTGTGCTCGGCAGAGCCGAAAGTTCCGAAAGCGTTGTTCTGGGATATTGCTGCTGCAAAGAGGGGTACCGCGGGCGGGGGATAGCCTCCGCGCTGCTTGCCGTTTTTGAGAAAAACGCCGAAGAAAGCGGTTATCGGTACATAACCCTCGGAAGCGATAACAGCGCATGGGGATTTTACGAAAAGTGCGGTTATAGCTTGATAAACGAGATACACGGACAGCGGATATATCAGAAAATATTAAAGCATTGAAAGAGCACTTTACGGGCGCTCATGTCTGTAAACAGCTGTCATAACCCCGTCTTATGCCGACCATAATAACGATGTATTTGTAAATCCCGCTCCGAGATGTTATACTTAAATTGTACTAAGTACAATTTAAATTTCGGAGGTATTAAGATGGTTACTGCAATTACGGGCGGAAGCTTCGGCGACGAGGGCAAGGGAAAAATGACCGATCTGCTGGCGGCGCGGGCGGATATCGTAGCGCGCTTTCAGGGGGGCGCAAACGCGGGACATACCATAATCAACGATTACGGGAAATTCGTGCTGCATATGCTGCCGTCGGGCGTTTTTTACGGTCATGCGGAAAATATTATCGCAAGCGGGGCGGCGCTTGACGCCGAGGAATTTTTCGATGAGCTGGAAATGCTGAAAAAACGCGGCGTTCCCGAGCCGACGGTGAAAGTGTCGTCGCGGGTGCAGCTTCTGCTCCCGATACACAAAGAGCAGGACAGATTGGAGGAACGGCGGCTCGGCAAAAACGGTTTCGGCTCAACGCTGTCTGGTATTGCTCCGTTCTATTCCGATAAATACGCCAAACGAAACATTCAGATATCCGAATTATATTCAGATAGTCTGACCGATAAAATCAGACGCTTCTGCGAGGACAAAAACATATTTTTCAAAGCGTTCTACGGTGTGGAAAACGCGGTTTCCGCCGCTGCTTTGACGGCGTATCTCGCGGAGCTGAGGAACAGGCTCGAGCCTTATCTTATGGACTGCCCGTATTTTATGAATGACGCGTTAAAAGCTGGTAAAAACATTCTGCTTGAGGGACAGCTCGGAGCGCTGCGCGACACGGATAACGGGATATACCCCTTTGTTACGTCGTCCCCGACGCTTGCGGGATTCGGCAGCGTAAGCGCGGGTATACCGCCCCGTGAGATAAGCAGAGTGGTCGCGGTCATAAAGGCATATTCCACCTGCGTCGGCGCGGGAGCGTTCGTTGGGGAGCTGTTCGGCAGCGAAGCCGACGAGCTGCGCGGGCGCGGCGGTGATTCGGGAGAGTACGGCGCAAAAACGGGCAGACCGCGCAGGATAGCGTGGTTTGACTGCGTGGCGGCAAGATATGGCTGTATGCTGCAGGGTGCTACGGAAGCGACTCTGACCATGCTTGACGTTCTAAGCTTTCTTGACAAAATACCAATTTGCGTTGGATACAGGATAAATGGTGTGATAACGGATAAATTTCCCGAAACGCATTTTCTGGACAGCGCCGAGCCTGTATATGAATACCTTGACGGCTGGAAAAGCGATATTTCGGATATCCATGATTATGAAGCTCTGCCCGAGGCGGCTAAAAAATATGTGCGATTTATAGAAGAGCGTATAGGTATTCCTGTAACCATGATATCGAACGGTCCGAAACGAGAGCAGATAATTTTCAAGGATTACCGTGGAAACGATATTAAATGAGGTATTTCCATGAACATAAGCTACGACTGGTACAAGATTTTTTGCGCTGCCGCCGAATACGGTAGCATTACCGTAGCCGCCGAAAAACTGTTTATCTCTCAGCCCGCCGTCAGCCAGACCATAAGGCAGCTTGAGGAGGCACTGGGCTGCTCCCTGTTTTTGCGTACGCCTAAGGGTGTAAGGCTCACCGCGGAGGGGAAAATTCTTTATAAATTCGCGTCGGAGGGCGTTTCGGCGTTTTCCGAGGGAGAGCGCAGACTGGCGGCAATGCTGCGGCTCGACGCGGGAGAGATAAGAATTGGCGCAAGCGATATGACGCTGGAGTTTTGCCTGCTGCCTTATCTTGAATTATTTCACGGGAAATATCCAAATGTAAAAATAGCAATAACCAACAATCCCACGCCGCAGACACTGGAGCTTCTCAAACAGGGCAAAATCGATTTTGCCGCGGTAAGCGAACCTTTTGACAAAACAGATTTTGAGGTGTTTGCTCTTCGTGAAATACAGGATATTTTCATATGTGGCGAGGGGTGCGATACCCCTGACGGTGTGAGCATTGCGGAGATAAAGGACGATCTTATACTGCTTGAGTGCAATACAAGCACAAGAATATTTCTTGACAGCGAGTTCCAAAAGCGCGGATTCTTTTCCCGCCCGAAATTCGAGCTTGCCACCAGTCCGCAGATAGTGGGGTTCGCGGCGCGAAATATGGGTATCGGCTGTGTTGTCGCGGATTTCGCAAAGCGTAATACAGGTTCAGGAAAAATTAGGGAAATAAAAGTAAGTGAGCCGCTGCCGCCAAGAAATATATGCGTTCTCCGCGGAAATGACGTGAGTTCGTTGGCGGCGGACAGGCTGTTTAAAATGATTTTGAACGGCGCGGGACAGCAAATACGGCGGTAAATTTCCAAAACCGCTTCTATATCCGAAAATTCTCACATAAAATTCATATACGGTATATACAAGTAGTCTATAGAAAAGCCAAATGTACACAAAGCCAACGCATAAACTCTAAAATGTGTCATATTTTGCGCAGATAATTATGATCGGTTTCCGCAATCACTTGGAGTGAGTGAAAAGAATGGCGAATGCTTGCGGAAATTTTGACTTTTTAAATAATTGGCTTTTCTGTCTGCCTCTATATACAGTTTGCAAGTACTTCTCTGATATGAAAGCATGGGTGAGCGAAATGGTTTACAGCTTTAACGACATAAAATGCAAGGAAGTAATTGATATAAAAACGGGAGCACGTCTGGGCTTTCCCGACGATCTGGAATTTGACAACTGCACCGCCAAGATTTGCCGCCTTATAATTTTCGGAAGAGCGCGCTTCTTTGGGATATTTGGCAGGGAAGATGATATTGACATAAGGTGGGGAGATATAGAGGTTATTGGCGAGGATACCATACTTGTATCCTGCGAGCTTCCTCCGCATTGCTCCAAAAAACGCGGAAAGTCTTTTGGCAATATATTTAAATAAGTCTGTTCCAGAGGGTATGTTTTTTAAACTGACGAAATAGTCACCGGCAATCTGCAATAATATAGAATTTGTGCCAATGCTTTTGTTTAACATAAACAAAAATTCAGATAATTTATATTCGAATTTTGTTTAAAATAAAAAATCCAACCTACTTGAAATAAAAGGCTAATTATGGTACAATACTATGGTAAGCGCGTGATTGAAGAACACTGACCGTTCTTTGAGCGCTATTACACACACCCGACAGCCCGCTATGGTGCGCGAAAGCGTTTGGAGGGCGATTCGGCGTGGCGGAAAAACAACCAAAATCAGGAGGAAAACACAAATGGCAGTAGTATCTATGAAGCAGCTTCTCGAAGCGGGCGTACATTTCGGTCACCAGACCAGAAGATGGAACCCTAAAATGGCTCCTTATATCTTCACGGAGAGAAACGGAATTTACATCATCGACTTGCAGAAGACTGTAAAGAAGCTGGACGAGGCTTACAACTTCATTCATGAGGTTGCGGCGAACGGCAGCGAGGTTCTTTTTGTCGGAACCAAGAAGCAGGCGGCGGACTCCATTAAGGAGGAGGCTATCCGCGCGGGTGCTCATTTTGTAAACGCAAGATGGCTCGGCGGTATGATGACAAACTTCAAGACCATTCAGAGAAGAATTGCAAGACTTGAGCAGCTTCACGCAATGGAAACTGACGGCACTTTCGATCTGCTTCCCAAGAAAGAGGTTGTAAAGCTGAACCTCGAAATCGAGAAGCTGGAGAAGTTCCTCGGCGGTATCAAGAACATGAAGAAGCTTCCCGGCGCGCTGTTCATAGTTGACCCGCGCAAGGAGAAGATCGCGGTTGCCGAGGCAAGAAAGCTGGGTATCCCTGTTGTTGCCATCGTTGACACAAACTGCGACCCCGACGAGATAGATTACGTTATCCCCGGAAACGACGACGCTATCAGAGCCGTTAAACTCATTGCAGGCGCAATGGCTGACGCTATTATTTCCGCTAATCAGGGAAACGCGGAAGCGGCGGCTGAGGAAGTTCCCGCGGAAACTGAAGAGTAATTTGATATTCGGATTATAAAGGAGATAAATCAAAATGGCTAATGTAACTGCACAGGACGTAAAAGAACTGCGCGATATGACAGGCTGCGGCATGATGGACTGCAAAAGAGCGCTGGTAGAAGCTGACGGTAACCGCGATGAGGCTGTAAAGATACTTCGTGAGATGGGTCTGGCAAAGTCTGCGAAGAAGGCGGGAAGAATTGCCGCCGAGGGCGTTGTAAAGGCTAAGACTAAGGGCAATATCGGCGTTGTTGTTGAAATAAACTGCGAGACCGACTTCTGCGCTAAGTCCGACAAGTTCCTTGAGTTTGTTGAGACCATCGCCGACACTATACTTGACAACAATGTTTCCGATGTTGACGCGCTTGCGGGCTGCACCGCTGCGGGGACTTCCGTTCCCGTTTCCGAGCTGCTTACCGAGAAGATCGCAACTATCGGAGAGAACCTTAAGATTCGCCGCTTTACAAAGCTTGAGGGTGTGCTTGTTCCCTATATGCATGACGGCGGCAGAATAGGCACGATGGTAAAGCTCTCTACCGATAAACCCGACGATGCTGAAGTTCTTGCGTGCGGAAAGAACGTTGCGCTTCAGGTTACCGCTTTGAATCCTCAGTTCCTTGATAAGGACAGCGTACCTGCGGACGTTCTGGCTAACGAGAAGGAAGTTCAGATGAAGCTGGTAGAGCAGGAGGGCAAGCCCGCTAACGTTGCCGAGAAGATAGTTGAGGGTCGTATGAGAAAGTTCTTTGAGGAGGTCTGCCTTGTAGACCAGAAGTACTTCAAGGACGACAGCATGACTGTCGGAAAATATGTTGAGTCCGTTGCCAAGGCTCAGGGCGCGGCGCTCAAGGTTGATACTTTCGTTCGCTATGAGCGCGGCGAGGGTATAGAGAAGAAAGAGGACAACTTCGCCGACGAGGTTGCCAGCATGATTAAGTAATTATTTCGGGCAATATACAGAAAATTCCCCGCCACACTGCGCGGGGAATTTTTTTATTTTTTTTAACCCCCTTGACACTCAACCATACTTTAGGTTTATAATTGCGTTGTAAGGTACCTTATTGAAATGAAAGGAGCTGTACGCCAATGAAAATCGGCGAATTTTCAAAAGCGAGCGGGCTGCCCGTTTCCGTGCTCCGCTATTACGATGACTGCGGATTGCTATGCCCCGTTTTTACCGACCGCTTCACGGGTTATAGGTATTATAATCGGGAGCAGCTAAAGGTCTGCCGCTGTATTAGCGAGCTTAAAGCCGCCGGGTTTACTCTTTCGGAGATAAAAAGTTATTTCACGGCGGACGGCGGGGAGCGCGAAAAAGCGTTTCTGCAAAAGAAAGAAGCTCTTATGGAAAAGCTGAAAAGGCTTGAAGCGCTTCAGAATGAACTGACAGGAGTTAATTTTATGAAGATATCCGAAGATGTAATTTTAAGGGAAAACATAGATATTCCCTTTGAGAACGACGATGATGTTATCGGAAAATGGGAGATCGTCAGTGGTTGTGAAAGCACCGGACTTGGCGGTGCAAATCGGGAGTTGTATTTCCTGCCCGAGGGCGAGCGGTATTGGTGCTTTGGGTGGACAAAAGGAAAGCTGCTGTATGATGACGGAAGATGTACAAGCGCTAACGATTATGTACTGGAGCGTCGCGGTGGCGAACTTTACATGACAATAGCGCTGAAATCCTACGATTATCCAAAAAGCGGTAAAATCGAAACGGTCACATTGAGATGTATTGATAATGTTCGGTATACCAGAGAGGGTATCGCGCGAAAGGATCGCATTGATTTACCGTTTATCGACGACAAGCGCGTTCTGGGGCGCTGGGTGGTGTTCGACTTTATACGCCGCAAAGACGATTTTGACCCGAACGAGCCGAGCGGACGCCGCGACCTATATTTTAAAGAGATAGAATTTCTTGAAAACGGAAGCTGCACAAGCGTTTACGGCGGAGATACGATTCGCGGCGATGACATGCAGGTATGGACGAAAGGGTATGTCCTGCGCAAATGGAACAGCACCGCCTGCGCGTATGATATAAGGCAGTCGGGTGAAAAGGAATATCTTATCATCGAGTGGAAAAGCGGCGATTACCGCTGGGGCGGCTGTGACACCAACTATTATGTGTTTATAAGAGGATAGTGTGTAACTTTGCGTGCCCGTTTAGGCGGGCGCGCTTTTCTAAAATGATTTATATTTGTCCTAAAATCACAGAAGGGGGTAGCTTCGTCTCGAACTGACAACATGAGTGAAAACAGGAAACGAAATTCGGCTGAATTGATCACAATGATTATGCATGGCCGCTTCGGCTTATACTACGCGCAAAAAACATCTTAAATCAGTGGGATTCACAGGGGTGTATATTGCTGACAGTGCGCCAAGTTAAGATCCTTTCTGATAAAGAACGGATAGTTGGTTTGTACTAATAATTCTCAATATATGGTGATTTCTTTATTTTTTAAGTGTTTTTCATGACATGGATTTTTTTGTTAAATGCTACATATAGTGCTTGACTGATTTGTGCAAAATTACATCTTGAAATTGTCACGAAAAAGATGTATAATAAACGTGTAAAGGATTGTGGGCTTTTGTCCGCAAGAAAACATTTTTCAGGAGGAAAATCATGAAAATCAGAAATATCATTTCCGCAGTGGCTGCCTGCGCAGTTGCCGCAACAGCTTTCGTTATACCCGCTTCCGCGGAGGATACACATAAGGCTGCCATCACTTTCCAGTCATCTTCTTATATGTTCCGTAACACTCTTGCTCAGAATTCCATTCTTGTATGGGACAACGATCTCGGTGAGCCAACGGACGTTGAGGGCGCTTCATTTGTTGACGCTACCATCACAGGCGACGGTACATACACCGTTGAGCTGAACGGTCTTGAAGACAGCGGATGGAATATGCTTAAGATTGACACCGATATCGATGCTGACGCTAATCCTGATGCACTTATCACTATCACCGGCGTTGAGGTAAACGGTTCCGCTATTGATTTTAACGCTGAGGACGCAGCTATGTCTCTTACCGGTCTTGCTTCTGACGATTACTCCGAGTATTCCTTTAACATTACCAATGGTGTTAGAGCGCAGCTTATCAACGTTTATGATAATCTGGCTGCTATTCCCAATGAGGGATATACCTCTATCAAGGTAACATTTGATATTACCGGTCTTGGCGGCGGCGCTTCCGCAGAGGACAATACTGATACAGACGCTCCTTCCGCACCCGCTACCACACCTTCCGATAACAAGGGTTCACCCGATACCGGCGTTGAGGGCATTGCTGTTGTAGCAGGCGCTGCGATCGCTGCTGCGGGCGTAGTTCTGCTTTCCAAGAAGAGAAAGTAATATGCATTAACTTAAACTTAAATAAATATTCCCCTCTGAAAAGGAGGGGAATATTTTGTATCGCTCCGGATGGAAGAAATAAAGCCCCGAAAAGGGACTTTCTCTCTTCACAAATGGCGGTATTATGTTATCCGTCCCGAAATTTTTCGACGAGAAAGCTCGGCGTACTTTTGTTTTGTGGCTTCTCCGCCTCGTATATGGCGTTCCTTTTTGTTTTTGTCCAGCACAGCCTTGACATTCTCGTAAAGGGGCTTGTTGACCTGCGGAAGTTTTGAGGTTATGTCCTGATGCACGGTGCTTTTGCTTATCCCGAATTGTTTTGCCGCGGTTCGCACCGTGGCGTTGTGCTGTACGATATATGTTCCCAGAATAATACATCTTTCCTCGTTTTTATTGTCTTTTGAGTCGATCTTCTTCAAAGGAATCTACACCCCCGTTATGTATTTGTATTTAAACTTTTCCTTTTTTGTAAATAATATGTTTCTTTGGCGCGGAATATGATTGTTTGCGTCGCGGCGGTATTTGTCCTTTTTTAACGGCTTTAAATCAATTTTTAGTCAATATATTGTTTTATACCTTGACATTTGATACCAAAAGTTGTATAATTATTTTGTATAATTGTATTATAGGAGTGTGTCATGTCTTTTTTTGACTTTTCGCAGAAAATAATTTCCGCTGCCGAAGAAGCAGAGAGGCTTTGCAGGCTGCGTTTTGAGGAGCTTGATGGGCTTGCGGAGTATAATGGGCAGCGTGTATTAAAGGCTTTTATAGATAACAGGATAAGTGATATCCATATGAAGGGAACAAACGGCTACGGCTACGGTGACGATGGCAGAGATAAGCTGGACGCGGTTTTCGCGCAGGTGCTGGGCGCGGAAGACGCGCTTGTGCGCCATAATTTCGTGAACGGAACACATGCGCTTACCACCGCGCTTTTTGGCATACTCCGCCCTCATGACACGCTGCTTTCGGTCACGGGAATGCCGTATGATACCATGCAGGAGGTTATTCTCGGTGAGAATTGCGGTTCGCTGAGGGACTTCGGGGTTAATTTCGGCATGATACCGCTGCTTCCCGACGGTACGCCCAATTATGAGAATATCACCAAACGCGCTCCCGAGGCTAAGTTGTGTTATATTCAGCGTTCGCGTGGCTATTCGCTGCGCCCGTCTCTCAATATCGCGGCGATATCCGAAATTATCAAGGCTATCCGAGCGGGAAACCGCGACTGCATTATCATGGTAGACAATTGCTACGGGGAGCTTGTGGAGGATAAAGAGCCGACAGCCGTCGGCGCAGATCTGATAGTGGGAAGCCTGATAAAAAATCTCGGCGGCGGAATCGCCGAAACAGGCGGCTATATCGCGGGAACGTCCAAAGCGGTGGAGCTTTGTTCATATCGGCTGACTACCCCCGGGACCGGCAAGGAGGTAGGCGCTACGCTTAATCAGCTTCGCGGTATGTATCTGGGACTGTTCCACGCGCCGGAGGCGGTCTGCGCGTCGCTCAAGACGTCGGTATTTGCTGCTGCATTCTTTGAGCTGCTTGGATTCGAGGCGTTCCCGAAATACGATGAAAAGCGGACGGATATCATCGCGGCGCTTAAGCTTGGCGGGGAAAAGCAGCTTATTGCCTTTTGCGAGGGTATCCAGAGCGGATCTCCCGTGGACAGCTTTGCTGCTCCTGAGCCATGGGATATGCCTGGGTATGACAGCAAGGTCATCATGGCGGCAGGCGCGTTTACAATGGGCGCTTCGATAGAGCTTTCCGCCGACGCTCCGCTCCGTGAGCCATATGCCGTGTGGCTTCAGGGCGGGCTGACATATCCCACGGGAAAGACGGGAATAATGCTTGCGGCGCAGCGTATGACTGAAAAGGGTCTGATATGAAAAAGTTCATGTACACCGTTTCAGGAGTATCACTTGTGCTGATGTTCGTTTTTTTCGGGCTGACGGCGGGAACGGAAAAAAGAATATTTCTGACTTTTGGGATAACTGCGCTGACTGTATGCTACCACTTTACCATACGTCTTGCGGTGGGCAATATCGCTGATCTCTTTAAATTTAACTGTCGACTGAAATGGTTTGCGCCGCTGCCTTTTGAGGAAAACCTTTATAAAAAGCTTAGGGTAAGGCGGTGGAAGGAGTATCTCCCCACATATGACGAGGAGCTGTATTCACTCAAATCAAACAGCCTGATTGACGTTGCCTCGGAAACCTGCCGCTCGGAGGCAGTACATGAAATAAATATTTTGGCAAGCCTTGCGGCAATGCTTTTCGCGGTGTTGTTTGACAACTTCTGGGTATTCTGTATTACTTCGGTGCTGGGCGCGGCAGTTGATTTAGCTTTTGTAATAGTTCAGCGCTATAATCGACCCCGCCTGTTAAGGGTATGCGGGAGGAAAAAATGATGGAGATATTGTTGGCTCATCTCTCCGACGCGGAGGAAATAGCGGAGATATATCGCTCTCTTATAGGTATGCCGGGCTGCACATGGGATGATACCTATCCTACAATTGATTTTGTGCGCGGTGATATAGAGAAAAAATCTCTATATAAGGTGACGGACGGCGATACGATAGCGGCTTGCGCCTATCTAGGAGATTTTGAGGAGATTGAGCGGCCCGAATGCTTCAACACCTCCGTTAGCTGTCTTGGAGAATTTTCAAGGGTGGCGGTCAGAAGGGAATATCACCGCCGCGGCATAGCGCAGTATCTGCTGGAGCATCTCATAAAAGAAGCGCCGAAACGCGGCTATGACGGCATAGCGCTGCTTGTGGGTACGGAAAATCATTCCGCCATGGCGTTGTATGAGAAAATAGGGTTTAAACGCTGCGGAAGCGGAAATTTATATGAAACGGACTGGCATTTCTACGAGTATATATTGAAAGGGACAAAGCGATGATTAAAAGCATGACGGGCTTCGGAAGAGGTCACGACGTTCTGAACGGAAGAGATATAACGGTGGAGATACGCGCGGTGAATCACAGATATTTTGAGTTCAGCGCAAGGCTTCCGCGCAGCATGAATTTCGCGGAGGAGAAGCTGAAATCCCTGCTTCAGGGCAAGGTGAACCGCGGAAAGACCGAGGTGAGCGTTCTGGTGTACAACACGGGCGCGAATGACGAAAAGATATCAGTTAACACCGAAGTGGTGGGCGGTTATGTGGAGGCTCTGCGTTCCGTAAAGGAGCGATTTGAGCTTATTGATGATTTGGCGCTGAGCAATATTCTCCGTATACCCGACGCGCTGAATGTTGTCAAGGAGGAAACGGACGAGGAGCAGCTCTGGGCGGATATAAAGTCGGTGGCGGAGCAGGCTCTGGAGAAATTTATCGCCATGAGGGAGACCGAGGGCGAGCGCATGAAGGCGGATATTCTGTCAAGACTGGAAACCATCGAGGGCTGGGTTGGATTTGTTGAGAGCCGCTCTCCGATCATTGTCGAGGACTACCGCAAAAAGCTGTATGACAGAATGTGCGAGGTGCTTGACGGCAAGAGTGTCGACGAAAATAGGATACTTCTGGAGGCAGGGATATTCTCCGAGAAAATTGCCGTTGACGAGGAAACGGTCCGTCTGCGCAGCCATATAAAGCAGTTCCGCGATATGCTGGAGAGCAGCGAGGCGGTGGGCAGAAAGCTGGATTTTCTCGTGCAGGAGATGAACCGCGAAACAAACACGATAGGCTCTAAGGTTCAGGATATAGAGGTTACAAGGATAGTCGTCGACCAGAAAAGCGAGATAGAAAAGATACGCGAGCAGATACAGAATATCGAATGATAATTTGACGAATGGCGGGGAACGGACATGGTGCGAAAAGCGGAGATGGGCGATACGGAAATACTTGCGGAGCTGGCGGCGCTGCTGTGGAAAAGCAGTTCCGCTGATGAGCTGCACGCCGAGTTTTCGGCAATTATTTCCGAGGATAACGTGCGATTTTTTATAAAGTATGAGGAGGATATCCCCGTCGGTTTCGCGCAGTGCGTATTGCGGCATGATTATGTCGAGGGAACGAAAACGACCCCCGTCGGCTATCTGGAGGGTATCTTTATAAAGGACGGCTATCGCCGCAGGGGATATGCGAGGGAGCTTTTGGCGGAGTGCGAGGCGTGGGCAAGGCAAAAGGGCTGCCGTGAGTTTGCGGGCGATTGTGAAATGGACAATATAAGCAGCTTTCGGTTTCATAAAGCCATGAATTTTATCGAAGCAAACAGAATTATCTGTTTTGTCAAGACGCTGTAAAATCATACGGCGGAATATGCCGTCGGGGAATACCGAGCGAGGTTATAATGATATTTGACGAATATATAACACAGCCCAAGCGATTTGAGAAATATATGCCGGTAAGCAGGTCGCTCAGCACGGTTACAAAGGAGCAAGCCTACGAGGATCTATCCGAGCTGATTTATCTGATAAACAATCGTTATTGCGGAAAAGAATACTGGGAAAATCAAGGAATAAATTTTGACGCATGCTATGATGAAATATCTGGCTTTATTTCTTCGGTTGATGAAATATATATAAGCGACTTTTGCAGGAAAATTCATTTCAGCTTTAACAAGGGCATTGTTGATAATCACTTTTCCTTTGCCTCGCCTTTGACCGGCCGCTTGGGCTTTTCGAAGCAATATTCGGCTTATTTTACGGATTTTGTCGTTGAAAAGAAGGACAATGTTTACAGTGTAATTAAGAGTGATGATAAAACGGTTAAAATCGGCTCCCATGTCAGCGGGGATAATTGCTTTTATAAAACGCTTTCGCCGAAAAACAGGGAATTGTTTTTGGTTGGTCACCGCTCATTCGATGCCGTAAAATCAATTCGGCTGTATATTGACGATAAACCTCGGGAAGTTTCCGTTCATAGGTGCAGAGCGATCCAAAAGAATGAACAGTTTGACGTATGTATGCAGTTTACGACAAAAAATTCTGTCAATGTTTATCGTTCAAACTGCTGCGATTATGTGAACGGATTAAACGAGCAGACCGATTTTATCGCGTTGGGCGAAAAGCATAGAAATGACAAGGTTCTGGTGTTGGACTATTTATCAAATCAAGGCGGATATAACAGAATAACGCGGGAGTTTATTAAGGGTTTAAACGATTATGTGCATTGTGAGGAGAATTGCGCAGCGTTAATATCTCCGGTAACGGAAAACAAGGATTGCTTTCGTGAATGGATCATAGAAAAATCACAGCCTTACAATCCTGAATTGGGAAAATTTGACGGAACATTGGTCATGCTTATCAACGGCGATACGGCATCCTCTGGAGAAACCGCGATTTTGTATGCCAAAAGCTTAAGGCACTTCATTCTTATAGGCGAAAATTCGATGGGCTGCAACACTTTCGGAAATGTGGCAAGTTATTCTTTAAAACATTCAAAAATTATAGCGCGGATTCCAAACACGCTCAATTTATGCACTAACCCTGATGATTGTGTCGAGGGAAAAGGGTTTGCTCCCGATTTTTGGGTAGACAGCGCTGATGTGCAGGGTGAAGTGCTGTCATGGATAAGGGAAAATTACTGATTATAAGTTGCAGTATTTCGGAAAAATATAGTAAAATATGAAAAAACTATTGACAAATCGCTCCGAAAGTAATATAATATTATTGCAAGTTGAAACTTGCGAAAATATTTTAATCTGTTTCGGGGCGGGGTGAAATTCCCCACCGGCGGTCAAAGTCCGCGACCCGGACACGTTAAACGGCTTTTGGCATGTTTGCGTTTCCGGTTGAATCGGTGAAATTCCGATACCGACGGTATAGTCCGGATGAAAGAATCAGAAGACAAATAGCGATATTTGCCCCCGCAGAGCCTGCCGATATGCGATAATTGTCGGCACGCCGCGGGTTTTCTGTTTCCCCGGGGAAAGGGTCATTATGGAAAACACAGTTAAGCAGGAAAAAAGGCTCGATGTTAAGCGCATGGTATTTACTGCGCTGATGGCGGCGCTTTCAGTGGTGCTGTCGGAGTTTGTTCATTTTAAGCTGCCGATAATGCCAAGCTTTATTACTTTTGATTTCTCCGACGTGCCCGCGCTGCTGGCTTCTCTTACAATGGGGCCGCTTTCGGGTATAGCCGTGTGCCTTATCAAGAACCTTGAGGGGCTGTTCGCGACCAGCACGGGCGGAGTAGGGGAGCTTTCCAACTTTATTTTGGGCGTATGCTTGGTTCTGCCCGCGGGAATTGTCGCCAAAAAGACGCAGAAATATTCTGCCGTTATTCTCTCCTGCCTTGGCGGCGCTGTGCTCATGGGGCTTGTAAGCATTGTGTCCAACTATTTTATCGTGTACCCCATTTACACTGCAATAATGCCCATGGACGTTATAATAGGAATGTACAAGGCTATTCTGCCGAGCGCTGACAGCCTGCTGAAATGTCTTGTTATCTTTAATTTACCTTTTACCTTTGTAAAGGGACTTTGCGCGGCGATAGTTTCCGTGCCGCTGTACAAACGGCTTCGCCCGATATTCAATACATACCGCAGATATAGCTGACGGCGGCGCGGCGGGCTGAAAGGAGTGCCAATGAGGCTGTGAAGCTGAAAAACTTTATAGGTCATTTCCTGACAATAACCCGTCATCGCCATAAGGTGATAGCCCATTGTAAAAAGGCGGGGATACTGTGGCGGGGACTGAGGCACGATCTGTCGAAATATTCCCCCGCGGAGTTTCTGCCAGGGGTAAAATACTATCAAGGGACGCGCAGTCCCAACGAGGGTGAGCGTGACGTTTACGGTTTCTCTTTGGCATGGATGCACCACAAGGGGCGCAATAAACATCACTTTGAATACTGGACGGATTATTACCCGCCCACAAAGACCGTTCAGCCCGTTAAGATGCCGCTCAGGTATGTCGCGGAGATGTTCTGCGACAGGGTGGCTGCGGGAAAGATATATCAGGGTGATAGATATACCGACCGCTCTCCGCTGGATTATTTTCTCGGCGCGAAAAGCCGACGCGTGATACACCCCGAGACTTCGGAGCTTATAGAGAGCCTGCTGACCATGCTTGCAGAAAAGGGCGAGGAAGAAACTTTCGCGTATCTGCGTGGTTTGGTAAAAGCGGGAAAAGAATATTGAAAAATATCCGGTAAATGCCATATGCTTTCAATTAGGAAGCATATGGCATTTATAGCTTGTAGAAAAAGCTTATATGCCACATAACGTCGTCGCATGAAATTTCAAAAAGTGTCAGAATTAGCTTCGCAAATTCTGACACTTTTCCGCAATCGCGCATAGTGAGCGAAGCGAACGGAGCGTGCTTGCGGAAATTTTAAAATTTTTTTAATAATCCTCCTTAGGTTAACATTTATATATAGATTGAAATTTCGTATGCTTTTTAAACGGAAGTATACGGAATTTAATCGTAAAAAAATTCCTTTATGGGTTGACATTTTTTCCATATAGTGATATACTTTTGTTATAATATTTTTTAGTGGGCGGACTTAAACGGAAAAATCTCACAAGAAAGCAAAATTTGTCTTTGAAAGGACGCGATAGAATTGGGAAATACTCAGAACGGAATCAGGCAAAAGACGGGGTTTGCAAAGAAAATCATGCTTATGTCGGCGATACCAGTTGTTATTTTGGGCATTATTTTGTCAGTGTTTACTACCATTGAATCCTATGCTATTCTTTCCAGAAAGTTTGCTGAAGAGGTGCTGGCACTGTCGTCATCATACGGAACGGCGGTTGAAAACCGCATATCACGACTTGAAGAATCCTTCAATATTGTTGTTATGGATCCTGACGTTGTGGACGATACCCTGCCTATGGAAAGCCGCAAGGCATTGCTGGAAAAGGCTTCGGGAATGACAATGCTGAACGACTTCTCCATCGCTTATGCCAATGGCATGACGTATAATGATACGGATATTTCCTCAAGAGAATATTTTCAATACGCTATGCAGAATAAGGCGGATTACATATCCAGCCCCGTGGTTAGACTTACAGATAATTCTATAACGATAATGATGGGCAGGTATTTCAGCAGCGGCGGTCAGGATTATCTCGCCTATGGCGGAATGGACGTTGATGTTTTCAACGACGTTATTCATGACGTTGATGATGGAATTGGCTCCATATGCTTTATTATTGATAAAAACGGACAAATAGTCTCAACCAGCAGCGAGGACAAACTGCCGCTTATGACGGAGCTTTTCAATATGAAGTCGGACAAAAAGTTTGGTGAGATTTCAGGTATGCTGGATAAGTTTATGTCCGGAGAGAAGGGAACTACAAAGGGCGTTCTTGACGGAACGGAATATATTTATGGTTATGTTCCGATATCCTCCAACGAGGGCTGGACTATAATAGTTGGCATGCCCACCAATTCCATAACGGCAAATATAGTGCGTACAGCAATAATTTCGGCGGTGCTGATGATAGTTTGTGTTCTCATAATTATACCGATAATCAGCGGCATGGTAAGGAGAATATGTGCTCCGATAAGCGAGGCTTCGGCAAGACTTCAGCTTTTCGCGCAGGGCAACGTTTCGGCTCCCGCGCCTAAATGCAATACCAACGATGAAATACAGCAGATGACGGAGTCTATGGGAGATATGATAAGCACCATAGGAGGTTACATTCGTGATATCCACAGCGTTCTGTCGGCTATATCCGACGGTGACCTGACGGTAAAACCCACGGCGGATTTCCGCGGTGAATTCCTTGATATTAAAAACTCTTTGGATATGATACTGGATTCACTGAATCAGACCATGAATGAAGTGGCGACCTCCGCGTCAGAGGTCAAGGACGGCGCCGTTCAGCTTGCGGACGGTTCTACAAATCTTTCTCAGGGAGCGATTCAGCAGGCTTCCGATATCGACAGAATAACCACTACCGTTTCCGATATTGCAACTAAAACCGAAGAGAACAACAGTAACGTAAAGAAAGCGCTTATGTCCTCCCAGTCGGCAAACGACAAGGCAAGGGACAGCCAGAAGTGTATGGACGACCTCATGCAGGCGATTTCTGAAATAGAGGAATCCTCCAGAGAAATTGGAAATATTATTGGTGTTATCAGCGACATCTCTTTCCAGACAAACATATTGTCGCTTAACGCTTCCATTGAAGCCGCGAGAGCTGGTGAAGCCGGCAAGGGCTTTGCGGTCGTTGCAAACGAGGTGGGCAATCTCGCCACAAAATCCTCCGAGGCTACGCAGCAGACGGGCGATCTTATAAGCAAATCCATATCCATGGTAAATAAGGGAGTTGAGCTTGCGCGCAAGACGGCGGCTTCCCTCGCGGGCATTGTTGAGGGGGTTGCCGAGGTTTCCGCGGCTATGAATGAGATTGCAGAAGCTTCCGAAACCCAGGCGGCGGCTGTCGAGGAAATTTCGGAGGGCATAAAGAGTGTCAATTCCGCTATTCACAACACAACAGCCACTGCTGAGCAGAGCGCGGCGGAAAGCGAGGAGTTGTCCGCATTGGCGCTGACACTCAGCAACGCAGTCTCCAGATTCAATTGCGTTAAAAATGATATATAACGTTTTGGGAGCAGCTCTGCGAGGGGCTGCTCCTCAATTTGTATATAAAGTGTTAATCTAAGCTTATTATTTTGAAATTTTCTGCGATACGTCTGATTTGGATTATTCCGCTTCGCGGAACGAATTGTGTCAGGCTTTCACGAAAAATTTTCTGAGTTATCATTTCAGGAGCCTCTCTATTAAAGCGGCTTCTTTTCATTACACTATTTGGTATACAAGCCCTTGACAATTTGCAGATAATGTTATATAATAAATAGTGTACGTGTGCACTTTGAAGATAAGTGCATCTATGAAAGTCAAATTTAAAAGGAGCGTTAAAATGGGACTTACACTAACCGAGAAAATAATAAAAGAACATATCATCGACGGAGAGATGATAAAAGGAACAGAGATCGGGCTGAGGATTGATCAGACCCTGACGCAGGACGCGACGGGAACGATGGCGTATCTTCAGTTTGAGGCTATGGGCGTGGATAGGGTAAAGACCGAACGCTCAGTAGCATACATAGATCATAACACGCTGCAAAGCGGTTTTGAAAACGCAGACGACCACCGCTTTATAGGCTCTGTTGCCAAGAAGCACGGGATATGGTTCTCGCGCCCCGGCAACGGCATATGCCATCAGATACATCTGGAGCGCTTCGGAAAGCCCGGTAAAACGCTTATCGGTTCGGACAGCCATACCCCCACAGGCGGCGGAATAGGAATGCTGGCGATGGGTGCGGGCGGTCTGGACGTCGCGGTGGCAATGGGCGGCGGCGCTTATTATATAACAATGCCAAAGGTGGTTAAAATCAACCTTACCGGAAAGCTGAACGCCTGGGTATCCGCAAAAGACGTTATTCTTGAGGTGCTGCGTATTCTGTCCGTTAAGGGCGGAGTGGGAAAGGTTATGGAGTACTGCGGTGAGGGCGTAAAGAATCTCTCTGTTCCCGAGCGTGCCACCATCACCAATATGGGCGCCGAACTGGGCGCTACCACCTCGATTTTCCCCTCCGACGAGACCACTCTGCGCTTCCTGAAAGCACAGGGCAGGGAAGAGGATTATGTTGAGCTTTCCGCTGACCCCGACGCGGTTTACGACGAGGAGGTCAATATCGACCTGTCTAAGCTTGTTCCGCTTGCGGCTTGCCCTCATTCTCCCGATAACGTCAAGACTGTCAAGGAGATAGGCGCTATAAAGATAGACCAGGTCTGCATAGGCAGCTGCACCAATTCTTCATTGCAGGATCTGCTAAAGGTAGCCCACATACTTAAAGGCAAGACGGTTCACCCCGACGTTTCGCTGGCGATAGCCCCCGGCTCGAAGCAGGTGTTCAATATGCTGGCGGACAACGGTGCGCTGTCTGTACTGATAGACGCGGGCGCGAGAATACTTGAAAGCGCGTGCGGTCCTTGTATCGGCATGGGGCAGTCGCCCAACTCGAAGGGTATCTCCCTGCGTACTTTCAACCGCAATTTTGAGGGAAGAAGCGGCACAAAGGATGGTCAGATATACCTCGTATCTCCCGAAACCGCGGCTATTTCCGCGATAACCGGTGTATTTACCGACCCGAGAACAGTCGGTGAAATGCCGCCTTATGTAATGCCCGAGAAATTCCTGATAAACGACAATATGATAGTACCGCCCGCTTCACCCGAGGAGGCTCCCAAGGTTGAGGTGCTGCGCGGTCCGAATATCAAGCCGTTCCCCGTGAACAAGCCGCTTGCGGAGAGCATTGAAAGCGGAGTTACGCTTAAGGTCGGGGATAATATCACCACCGACCACATAATGCCCGCGGGCGCGAAGATACTCCCGCTGCGCTCGAATATCCCCGCTATTTCGGAGCACTGCTTCGCGGTGTGCGATGAAACGTTCCCCAAGCGCGCTAAAGAAGCGGGAACAAGCATAATTGTCGGCGGCGTGAATTACGGTCAGGGCTCGTCGAGAGAGCACGCGGCGCTTGCTCCTTTGTACCTTGGAGTTAAGGCTATCATCTGCAAGAGCTTCGCGAGGATTCACCGCCAGAATCTTATCAACAACGGCATTCTTCCGTTGGAGTTCGTGAACGAAGCCGATTACGATAAAATCGAGCAGGGCGATAAACTGGTTATCGCGAATATCCGCAATATTGTGGAGAGCGGCGGAAAGATAGTTGTCGAGAACAAGTCCAAGGGCTTCTCATTTGAAGTAAAATGTGAGCTTTCCGGGCGCGGCAAGGGTATGATTCTTGCGGGCGGACTGCTGAACTTTACTAAGGAAAGAGGCTGATATGGGGTTTTTAGACCGGTTTTTCGGCGGTTCGCGCTCTGCGGAAAATGTCAAGGATAAACAATTCGAAAAAAATGATTTCTCAGTAATTCTTGAAATAGCGGAGCTGATTTCCTCAAACAATAAAGCCGTTTCGGACAGGCTTAAATTTTGTGTGGAAAGACCCGAAGAGTATTTTTCGGAGTGCTCCGAAAGGTATACGGAACGCGGAATAGATGTTAATAATCGCGAAAAGAATACCCTTTACTGGATAGGAATGGTCGACGAGCTTGCGGAGCAGGGGTTTCTGTTCAGCGTTGATTGGAAATGCGAGCTTGAGGATTTCCTGTGGGCTATGGAGCAGATAAAAACTTATCCGCTGATTTCTGACGAAATTTCTTCGATAACTTTTGATGAGAACTGCGATATATTAGAGTGGGGCAGACGGGTAAACGAAGCGGTCGGTAAAGCGCGGCTATGCTGGGTCGATATTGACAGCGACAGCTATGAGCTGATCATAGTTACCACCGAGGCTCTGGAGAAAATCGCATCGCTTGCCCCTAAAACAGGGTATTCTGTAAAAGCTTTTTAATACAAGCTTAAGAAGCTTTAAGAAATGAGGTAAAATATGGGATTATTCGACAAGAAAAATCAGCAGCCGCAAGAGCGCAACGCGATAAATGACGGTGAGCTGAAAATGCAGCTTGCGGACACCGCGTTATCGCTGCTGGTACAGGGCGAGGACTATGAGGAGCTTGCCGACACCAAGTGCGTGTTCGGGTATCTGTTTGAGATCGAGGGACATGGGCTTGAAGCGCTGTACAAGATTATTACCGACAAGACCACGGCGTATTTTGCTGCACAGGGCGACAAGCTCATGCGGCTTGATTTCAACGATGAACTGTTTCAGACCACGGTCGACGGTTTTATGGATATTCATGGAGATAAATAACGGAGGATAAATTTATGGCAAAAATACAGATGACTACCCCCATCGTGGAGATGGACGGCGACGAGATGACCAGAATTATCTGGAAATGGATAAAGGACATATTGATTTGTCCCTATATCGACCTTAAGTCGGATTATTATGATCTGGGGCTTGTGCATAGAAACGAAACGAACGACCAAGTAACGATCGATTCCGCAAACGCCACAAAGAAGTACGGCGTGGCGGTAAAGTGCGCGACGATAACTCCCAACGCACAGCGTGTTGAGGAATACAAGCTCAAGGAGATGTGGAAATCCCCGAACGGCACTATCCGCGCTATTCTTGACGGAACGGTGTTCAGAAAGCCTATTCTGGTAAAGGGCATAGTTCCTTATATTCCCACATGGACAAAGCCGATAACCATAGCACGTCACGCCTACGGAGATATATACAAGAACACCGAAATGAAAGTGCCGCAGGGCAGCAAGGCGGAGCTTGTGGTTACCGGTGCTGACGGCAAGGAGACCCGTGCGCTTATTCACGACTTCAATAACAGCGACGGTATAATTCAGGGCGTTCACAATCTTGACAATTCCATTTCAAGCTTTGCGAGAGCCTGCTTTAATTATGCTCTCGACGCTAAAGAAGATTTGTGGTTCGCTTCCAAGGACACCATATCCAAGACCTACGACCACCGCTTCAAGGATATTTTTGCGGATATATATGAGAGCGAGTATAAGACAAAATTCGAGGCAGCGGGAATTGAGTATTTCTATACCCTTATTGACGACGTTATCGCAAGAGTGGTGCGTTCCGAGGGCGGCTTTATCTGGGCTTGCAAGAATTACGACGGCGACGTTATGTCGGATATGCTGGCGACCGCGTTCGGTTCGCTCGGTCTGATGACGAGCGTGCTCGTATCTCCCGACGGAGTGTATGAGTATGAGGCAGCACACGGCACGGTGACCCGTCACTATTACAACTATCTTAAGGGTGAAACCACCTCTACCAACCCCATAGCGACGATTTTCGCGTGGAGCGGAGCGCTGCGCAAGCGCGGCGAGCTGGACAATATCCCAGCGCTGTGCGATTACGCCGACAAGCTTGAAAAGGCATCCATAATGACCATGGAGGACGGCGTTATGGATAAAAATCTCGCGGCAATGTCAAAGCTTGAAAACAAAACGCCTGTTGACACGGAGACTTTCCTCAAGGAAATAAACAACAGGCTTGCGGAGCTTATGAAGTAAAGAAAATGCTGATTAAAACACAATCGCACTGTTAAAACAGAGTAATTTACAGGGCTGATTGTGCTATGCTTTGCTTTAATCGGCGAATACTAAATCATCAAAATTTTAAGGTGTTACGGTTTATGCAACAGAAAAGCAATATCTCAAATTCGGTAATTCGCAGACTGCCGCGTTATTATCGCTTTCTCGGAGAGCTTTTAAAGACGGGTATTACAAAGATATCTTCACGTGAGCTTTCCGAAAAAATGCGGCTTACCGCGTCGCAGATACGTCAGGATTTAAATTGCTTCGGCGGCTTCGGGCAGCAGGGCTACGGTTATAATGTGGCGGAGCTTCGCAGGGAGATAGCGCATATCCTCGGTCTGGACAATATGCGTAAAATAATATTGATAGGCGCTGGAAACCTCGGCCGCGCAATAACCATGCATGTTGATTTCCAGAAATACGGCTATGAGCTTATCGGTATATTTGACAGCAACATTGCCATGGAGGGCATCGAGATCGCCGGCATATCCATACAGCATACCAACCGCCTTAAGAGCTTTTGCGAGGAAAATCTGCCTCAGATGGCGGTGCTGTGCATTCCGCGCACAGGCGCGAAAGAAGCGGTGATGTCTTTAATGTCGTATGGGATAAAGGCGTTCTGGAATTTCTCGCATTACGATATAAATTTTGATTTTCCCGACGCAGACGTGGAAAATGTACATCTCACCGACAGCCTTATGACACTGTCATATACCGCTAAAAATCATGCTGAGAGGGATTTGGAGGACGAATAGAGTACGCTGTGTGACTACATGATTTTTTGTTTGCCGAACGGATTTTGTGAAACTGAGTACCCGAGAGATTTCTTGGGTACTTTTTTAAGGTCATGTTTACATTAACTGCGGTTATGCCTGCATAAGGCATAGTGTCAATAGGACTTGCGTCGGTCGGCGTTTTATCGATAGGCATCGTTTCGGCGGGCGTCCTCACTCTCGCTGTTGCCTTGACGGCGGCGGTAGGCGTTGCCGCCAGCGGACTTGCCGCGGGAATATTTGCCTGCGGCGGCTGTGCTGCGAGTGTTTTCGCGCTTGGCGGTGCAGCAGCTGGAAAATACGCTTTCGGCGGCGCAGCTGTTGGTGGTATGGCTTCAAGAATTATAGCGGTTGCGCGGATGGAGAGATAGCGATGAATTTCCCCGTTGCCGCTGAAGAACTTAAAGCGGTCATCAATACAAGACTTCCTGAATCTCCGAAATTTATTGTTGACTTTTCGCCGCTATGGCGGATAAGCTTAGCAAATAGGCGCGGAAAATCCCCGCAAATCTCTAAAATATGTGATCTGCGGGATTTTTTATTCCCATTCGTCAATTCCGAAATAAAAATACTTGAGGATATCCTCAGCTTTTTCACCCCGAAGCGCCAGCTCGTTGGCGTAATTCAGGCTCATGCCGAGATTGTCACCGTACCCGCGGCAGTAAAATCTGAACCTGTCCTCGGAATATTCGACGGTTATCGCAGCACTTCTTAAATCCAGAGCGTTTCTTAATTCCGCTCCCGAAATCTCGCAGCCGCCGAATGTAATGGAGCTGAGCGTGCCGCTGTCGAAATAATGTGCGTCGCTGAACCATGACGAGCAGTCGGCAGTCAGAGTTGGCTTGCACAGCGTATAAAGTGCAGTGTAGACACTTTGCTCCGTAAAGGAGGAAACGCTGCCGTAACCCTTACATTCCGCGTCAAGCTCCGTCGGTACGGAAACAAGGTAGGGGTATCCGTCTCCGAGTACATCCGCGGCGTTGTCGGTGCAGCCTGAGGATATTTCACATACGGCGGCATAGATCGGTTCGCCGTTATATGTCAGCGTCGGGGCGCATTCCACGGCCTCCGACAGCTTTGAGATATATTTTTCATAATCGTCGCCGTATAGCTGTTTCGCTTCATTAATCGGTATATAGGGAAGTCCTGTCAGCTTGTCGGAAAAATCAGCGCCGCTGTGGCTGAAGCCGCTTCTGTTTGTTCTGTAATATTCCGCTGTGGAGCTTACGCATGCGGCAGCGGCTCTAAGCGCTTCTCTCTCGCATTTCGGAGATATCAGACCCGCAAGGCAGCCTACAATGTAGTCACTGCGGCTAACGGCAACGATTCGCCCTTTATCTTCAAGCAGTACGGTGACATACTCCTCAGGAGCGCTCTCGAGGATTTCTTCCTGCTCGGCGGGCTTTCTTAAAATCAGCACCGCCGCAAAAACTCCCGCCAGAATAAGCAGTGCCGCCGCAGAAACTATTGGCAGCTTGTTCATACGCTTTAATACGCTCACGAGGGAGCATTACTCCTTTCTGATTAAAGTTATCGGACTATAAATATTTCGCATTTGAGAATTTTGCAATTTTTTTATTGTTTCTATTCATTTTTTCTTTTTTCTATTGACTTTATTGGGCAGATATTGTATAATAGTAATATGTGAATTTGCGAAGATCACACCGCAAAGGACAGTTTATGAAAAACGGAGGCGGCAGAAATGAATTTTGAAGAGCTGCGTTCTTCCTCCACACTGGATAAAATGTGTGAGGACTTTACTAAAAATACCATGATAGACAACTCTCTTTACGGAAAGTTCGGTGTTAAGCGCGGATTGAGAAATTCCGACGGCTCGGGAGTGGTCGCGGGAATAACCAATGTGTGCTGCGTGCACGGCTATGTAATAAGCGAGGGCGACAAGCAGCCTATTGAGGGTGAGCTTATTTACCGCGGTTACAGCGTGAAGGATCTTGTAAACGGAGTGCTTAAGGATACGCGTTTCGGCTATGAGGAGGTTGCTTACCTGCTGCTTTTCGGTATGCTTCCGACGGAGGCTCAGCTTACTTCGTTCTGCTCACTTATCAGACAGTTCCGCGAGCTTCCCATGTATTTCAGCGAGGACGTTATTATACGCTGCCCCTCGCCTAATATTATGAATAAGATGGCTCAGGCAGTTCTGGCTCTTTACGGCTTTGACGACAATCCCGAAGATAAATCGGTGCAGAGCGAAATGATAAAGGCAATCTCAGTGATTTCCAAGCTGCCAGCAATCATGGTCGCGTCGTATCAGGCGATGAGGAGGTTCTACCACAACGATTCCATGGTAATGCACCCCTTCAAGGAGGATGAGAGCCTTGCGGAGAGCATCTTGTCAACGCTGCGCGACGACAGAAGCTATACGCCTGAGGAGGCTCACCTGCTCGACTTGTGCCTTATGCTTCATGCGGAGCACGGCGGCGGAAACAACTCCACATTTGCATGCCGTACGGTTTCTTCCTCGGGGACGGACGCGTATTCCGCCTATGCGGCGGCGATATGCTCACTCAAGGGGCCGCGTCATGGCGGTGCGAATATCAAGGTGATGGAAATGCTGGACTGCATTAAGGAGGGTGTTTCCGACTGGGACAATGACGGCGAGGTCAGCGATTTCCTGCACAGAATAATGCGCAAGCAAGAGGGCGACAGATCGGGACTTATTTACGGCATGGGACACGCCGTGTACACCTTGTCCGATCCTCGGGCAATGATTTTGAAAGAAAACGCCATGAATCTTGCCAAAGGCACGGAGTTTGAGGCGGAATTCCGCCTGCTTGACACCATTGAGCGCCTTACTCCCAATGTGTTTTCGGAGGAGCGCGGTGACATCAAGAATATATGCGCAAACGTTGATATGTATTCGGGATTGGTGTATAAAATGCTGAAGATCCCCGTAGAAATGTATACGGCACTGTTTGCCTGTGCCAGAATGGCAGGCTGGTGCGCTCACAGAATGGAAGAGATGATAAACGGCAAGCGAATCATTCGTCC
>CAJTMU010000026.1:0-15559 GCA_910577365.1 uncultured Oscillospiraceae bacterium
AAAGTGGAGCGGTATTAACGAAACATCTAAAATTTTGATCATTGCTGATAATCAACAAAAAAATATTGCTGATTCAATAAAAGACGAAAAGATATATAATGTCCAAATTGAAAAATTTACAAAGAATAATGAATTTTTTGATATGCTCAAATCATTAAAAAGCAGCGATTTGGTGATTGTATTATTATCAATCGATACATATATGAATTCGGGAATTAACGAGTATTTTACCGCGTTCGGAAAACCCGATTGGCTAACGGCAAAATACATATTTGTTAGACTTGACATTTCTGAAAGATCATTGCTGCAGGGACTGTCTACGGATAAAGAACTTGTATATGGCAAGATTGAGGAAATGAATAGTCTTGTTCCCCAAAAAACAGTTACCGTTACAAGTGAATGCGGAACGGATATATCGTTTGAAATACGTCCGTTCACCACGTGTTCACATGAGATCAGCACTGACGGAGGTATGGCTTTTCTTCCGCCGTCGGAAACCTCGGCGGAGGTCGTTCCCAATACCGCGAACGGAAAAATCGTTGTTGACATGACAGTAGGGCAGCTTTATCATTTCGGAGAACTTATAGGATATTTCGGGCTTGTATCCAAACCTGTCACGATAACGGTTCAAAATGGATTTATCGTTGATATTGACGGTGACGACATGGCAGTCGAATTCAAAAGAAAGCTGTTCGCTCTGCCGATAGAATGCCGCAAAATGGTTGAGCTTGGTCAGGGATTATCCGAAATGGAGCCGACAGGACTTATCGGCGTTGACGAGAGCATAATAAAATCCTGCCATTTTGGGTTCGGTGACGGCTGCGAGTGCGGGACGCACTTGGACGTTGTTATTAAATGCCCCGTTATCAGGCAAATACAATGAGCATACAGCTCTGATATAAAACATCGGTCCGTTATACACCGACCGCAAAAAATAAAGGAAGTACACCTATGTTCGTTATTCGTATCCGCAAGTAAGCATAGCGTTCCGAAAAGCTTGAAAAAGCCGAACGGGATAGTTATGCCTTTTTTGCGATATGAACAATCGAGAATGAGGTGTATTTTTATGTCTGAAAACAAGGGTAATCCTTATGGTATATCACAGAATTTTTTGACCAACCGCCGCGTTATTGACCGTTTATTGTCAAAAACCGACATATCGGACAGCGATACGGTACTGGAGATAGGCGCCGGTAAGGGTCACATAACAAAGGCGCTTTCAAAAAGGGCAAAAACAGTCGTTTCTTATGAGATAGACGGAAATCTTTACGAAAAGCTCAAGCCAAACGTCGCTGAAAACGTGCGGCTGATACGCGAGGATTTTCTCAAATGTGCGCTGCCCAAGCCCCCTTATAAGGTTTTCGCGAATATTCCGTTTTCAAGAACGTCGGAGATAATGCGCAAGCTAACCGCCAACAGGCTTCCGGAGCATATATGGCTTATCATGGAGAAGGGAGCGGCAAAGCGATTTTGCGGACTTCCGACCGAGAACATAAATTCGCTGCTGCTGAAGCCCTTTTTTGACGTTAAAATAAGCTATTATTTTAACCAAACGGATTTTCACCCCGCTCCGCGCACGGACGTTGTAATGCTGGAACTGGTCGGAAAACCCTCGGATATTCCTTTAAAACATAAGCGGGATTTCGCCGACTTTATTTCCCGCTGCACTCGATACGGCTTTTACGGCTCGCATGCTCCGCTTACGAAAAAGCAGGTATCGACGGCGCTCAGACTGGAGGGTCTGCCCGATATAAAGCCATCGGGCGACGTGACGTATGTTCAGTGGCTATGCCTTTTTCGATGCTGGGTGAAATTCGGTCGGCGCTGATAGGTGTACAGTGCCGCGAAAAGCAAGACCATGTTCTTACAGCCCAGCCCGAAACGCTTATTCTTCGGCTATAAGAATAAGTTCTGAGGAAATTCGCATAAAACGCTTGATTTTTCGGGAGCAATCTGCTATAATTATATGGTGACTTCATTATATGACCGCGTGGCACGAGAGTGTCATGAGGAAAGTCCGAGCATCACAGAGCGGGATAGCTGATAACGTCAGCCGAGGGCGACCTTAGGGCTAGTGCAACAGAGATATACCGCAGCGAAAGCTGTAAGGGTGGAAAGGCGAGGTAAGAGCTCACCGGAGCGTCGGAGACGGCGCTGCCATGTAAACCCTATCCGATGCAACACCGGTTGGTGCGGAGAGTTACGCGTCTGCTCGGCGCGCTTCGTTGAAAGGTGGCTTGACCCCGTCGGCGACGGCGGGGCTAGATAGATGGTCATACGCGACAGAACTCGGCTTATCGATGGAGTCATAATGAAAAAAACGCCGCGGGTCAAACCGCGGCTTTAAATTATATAAGGGCATAAGGCGTATCGGTGAAAAACATTATATGGCAACACCGCGGCAAAATCGGGCGTTTTCGAAATCTGATTGTCCCTGCAACAGCTTTTGGAATTATGGTTTCAGTTTGTAACGATTTTTTCCTTTTGCTTTTGCGCTCCTATTATCCATGGAGCAAACCGATTCAGAATTTCGTAAGCAGCCGCACATAATGCTACCGTTATTATAGTAACGAATATCACCGGCATAAACGATTTCCTTACTTCCTCGGCAGAACTATTTAATAATACCGAAGCCAGCTTGCACAGAACACGATAGATAGGTCCGTGTATACATAAAACCACCAGTGATATTTGTCCTATATATTGAAGCGCTTTAATGTGTTCAAACAATATTGATAATACCAATAACCCCGCTATTCCAACAAAAGCCGTAACAAACCATGCCGCCCCATCAGTCATACCGTAATAAGCAAGCGCAAAATTTCCGCACGTAAGAATTATCGCAGCTGTCAATCTGACGGCTATATGTCTTTGGGTTATAAATTTATCCGCTTTGATTTCCGAGAACAGGTGTCCCAAGGCATAGTATACTATATACCCAAACGCTCTGTCTATTCCCCACGGCAAAGCGGTAACGGGAACGAAAATATGTACCACCGCCATTACCGCCGAAGCAATATATGCCGTCTTTTCCCCGCCAATATTGACCAATATGTTATATAAAACCGCCGTCACAAAAAAACAGGGCAGAAACCATAGATGCGAATGAAATTCTAGAAGCTCATATTCTCCAAGCAGCAGCCCGAGCGCCGCTTCTCCGAGTGTTTGCGAGGTGTCCCGATATGCTCTTTCTATAAAATACCAATAAATCAATATAATTGACCCAAAAGAAAAATACGGTATAATTATTTTCTTTGCCCTGCCCGCCAAGTCGATCGCAATCCCCTTTTTTCTGTACACCCAGCCGCCAGCAAAGAAAAACAGCGGCATATGAAAGGAATATATCCAATTTACTGCGATATTGTTCCGATAAATATGACCTATCACAACAAAAACGATTCCCAGAGCTTTCAGTACATCTAACCACAATATCCGTTCTTTCTTATCCAAATATATTTCCTCTCTGTAAAAAGGCAAGCCAAATGCAACTCCGGCTTGCCTTGATTATTCTGTCAAATCAGTATAAACTGCCGTAAGCCGCGCATGCTCTGTAATCCGCGCTCTCAAGGTCTTTTGTGCCGAAGGCGCTCCACGCGTGGGGTCTGAACAGGCGCTCATCGGACAGATTGTGAAGGGAAACAGGAATCCTCAGCATACTTGCCAGCGTGACAAGATCTTCTCCGATATGACCGTAAACAAACGCGCCGTGGTTTGCGCCCCAGTTTGCCATAACGTTATAGGTGTCGCGTGTCGCGCCGCTTGTGCATACGGGAGCGAACCAAGTGCTCGGCCAAGTCTTGTCGGTTCTGTCAAGAAGGGTCTTGTTCACGTTTTCGGGAAGCTCCACGGTGTAGCCCTCGATTATCTGTATGGTCGGACCGAGTCCTTTTACAAGATTTACGCGGGCAAATGTGCAGGGCATAACCCCCTGTGTGGAGAAGCTCGATGAAAATCCGCCGCCGCGGAAGTAGCCAAGATTAGCGCAGGGCCATGTGGTTGCCTTAAGGCAGGCATCGATATCCTCGTCCGTCATATCCCACCAGCTCTTCATCACGCTTTCGCCCTTTTCGTTTTTGCAAGCGCCCGTGCCGTCAAGCGCCGCCGCCCCGCTGTTGATAAGATGGATAAATCCGCCCGCCGCCTTGCCGTCGGGAGTCCAGCCCGTAACGCGCTTTACCGCGTCGGGCGACCAGTACGTTCTCACGTCCGCGAATACCGCAGCCTTGCCTGTCAGCAGATGCAGCAGCATAAGGGTAACGCCGTTCAGTCCGTCGTTTTCGGTTGCAAACGGGATAGGCTCTCTCGCGCCGTTCCAGTCGAATGTGGAGTTAAGTATGGCTTCGGAGAAATCCGCGTTGGGCATAAAATCAGTCCACATTCTCTGCCCCTGGAAACCGCCCATTACCGCGTTTCTGCCCTTTGCTTCCTCCAGCCAGCCCATTTCAGCAAGCTTGGGGTTGCCCTTGAGGATATCGCGGATAATGCAGGTCATTTTCGCGATAAACTCCCAGTTCTCCTCCTTTTCCTTTTCGGAGAGCATGGGGCGCATATAGGTCATTCCCTCGGTGGGATTTATGTCGATTCCCTCCGGACATTTTTCCTTTATCCACGCGAGAGCCTTTTTATACTCCTCTTCATCGAATATGCCCAGCTTTTCGCGGCGGATTATTTCCGTCATATCCACCCATTCGGGATGAATGCCGAGATAACTGCGGAAGAAATCCTCATTGCAGTAAGAACCCGCGATACCCATTGCCGAAGCGCCGATATTAACATAGCTCTTGTTTCTCATGTCGCCCACAGCCGCGGCGCAGCGCGCAAAGCGCAAGATTTTCTCCTCAACGTCCGCGGGGATAGTTTTATCGTTCGCGTCTTTCACGTCGTGTCCGTAAATAGAGAAACAAGGCATTCCTATCTGAGCATACGCGGAATTAGCCGCCGCCAGAAATACCGCTCCGGGGCGCTCCGTGCCGTTAAATCCCCATATTGCCTTGATGGTGTTGGGATCTTCGTCTATCACCTGCGTTACATAGCACCAGCAGGGTGTAACGGTAAGCGTCGCGACAACGTTCTCGCGTGAAAATTTTTCCGCACAAGCAGCACTTTCGGCTATACCGCCGATTGTGGTGTCCGCGATAACGCACTCCACAGGCTCACCGCTTGCGTGGCGCACCTTTGCCGTGATAAGCTCTGCCGCCGCCTTTGCCATATCCATGGTCTGAACTTCAAGGCTCTCGCGGATACCGAACTGCCGTCCGTCGATAACGGGTCTTATGCCGATTTTTGCCAACATAGAATTTACTTCCTTTCACGAAAATTAATACCGTGCGGCTGTAAAACGTTTACAGCTTCTTATTATATTATAACTAAATCCGCTGAAAAAAGCAATATGTTTTTGGAATTAGGTTTATTAAGACTGTATTTTTCCGCTTGTAAATAATTTATTGCAATGCAATATTGACGCGGGGGATTTTTGACGAGAACTTAAATGTGTGATACGCAGCAAAGCGGAGTGCTGCAAATTAATACAGGGCACGTAAAATTTCAAATTTAAATAAATTCTCTCATACACTCTGTACACAAGCTGAATCCCCCCGCAAAACGGGGGGATAAAAGATAATAATTAAACAGGGGTTATTTTCGCACAGCATAGTACACCCCCGTAAGCAGCACCGCCAGCCCCAGAAATATCAGCCCGGGAACAAGCAGGGAAAATCCGCCGCCCTTTGTCTTTTCACGGTGGATATAATCGTAATATGTCGCGTAGTGCTTGGGCTTTCCGCGCAGATGGCTGAAAATTGAGGAAACGGCGTAGCGTATCCCGTCAAAGAAATGTTCGCCGGAAACCCACGTGAGAGCACCAATTCCCGCAAGCAAGACACCTGCAAGCAGCGCGGAATTGCTAAGCATTCTGAACCAATCCGCGGAGGTTTTAACATTGTCAAGACCCTGCCACAGAAAGGAAAGACCCATAATAACCGCTCCGCACACAAACGCTATGAGCCGTGAAATATGCTTCATCAGTCCTTTTCCCTCTCACGGCGCAGATTAATTTCCTCAAGCTCCGTACACCGCACAAAATGCCCGGGATATATTTCACGCAGAGCAAATTTCTCTTCCTCTTCAGGGGTATACTCGGGACGCTGATAAAATATACGCTTGCGGCGTTTTTCCGCATAGGGGTCGGGCAATGGGATAGCCGACAAAAGCGCCTTGGTGTAACCGTGTATCGGGTGGGAGAAAAGTTCCTCAGATTCCGCCATCTCAACCATATGTCCGAAATACATTACGCCTATCCTGTCGGAGAAATATTTCACCACCGACAAATCGTGGGCGATAAACAATATCGTCAGCCCCATCTCGTCGCGCAGCTGCCCCAACAGATTTATTACCTGTGCCTGAATGGAAACGTCCAGCGCGGAAACCGGTTCGTCCGCGATTATCACCTTGGGCTGCATTATTATCGCCCTCGCTATGCCTATGCGCTGGCGCTGTCCGCCCGAAAATTCGTGAGGATAGCGGTTTGCGTGGTCGGGCTGAAGCCCTACTTTTTTAAGTACATCGTAAACCTTTGCCGTAATAATTTCTTCGTTTTTCTCTCCGTGAATACGTAACCCCTCGGCTATTATCTCCTTAATGGTCATCCGCGGGTTGAGCGAAGCCATGGGGTCTTGGAAGATCATCTGTATCTCGGTAACGGAGGGATATTTTTTGTTAAGCTGTCTGGACAAATCCACCGCTTTTCGGTAATTTTCTCTTGCCTCCGAGATATACTCCTTTGCCCGCTCGCCGCGATTTTTATCAGTCTTAGCCTTTTCAAAAGCCATGCGTTCGTCCCACGCACCTGCGGAGATAAGTTCGCCGTTAAACCATACCTTGCCGCCCGTGGGTCTGTACAGCTTTATTACGGAGCGCGCGGTGGTGGTCTTGCCGCAGCCCGACTCACCGACAATTCCCAAAATTTCGCCTTTCTTTACCGAAAAGCTTACATCGTCAACAGCCTTTATCCAGTTTCTTCCATTACGAAAATACTGCCTTAAGCCCTCGACTCGAAGTATCTCTTCACCATTCATCTGCTTTCCTCACCTCCCGATTTTTCAGCGTTCTCCGCTTTCTCAGACTCCTGCCATCTGCGCGCCCTTTCAAGCACTATATCCGGCGGCTGTACCTTCGGAGCCTTTGGGTGCAGCAGCCATGTCGCGGCATAATGGGTGGGAGTTATCTCAAACAAAGGCGGCTGCTCCTCAAAATCAAGAGCTATCGCGTATTTGTTGCGCGCAGCAAAAGCGTCCCCCTTGGGCGGGAACAGCATATTCGGCGGCGTTCCCGGGATAGACTCCAGCTTTTCGTGTGTGTCCAGATCGGGAATGGAAGCCAGCAGCGCCCATGTATAGGGGTGAGCGGGGCTGTAAAAAATCTCCTCTGACGTGCCGTATTCCACTATTTTCCCCGCATACATTACCGCTATCCTGTCCGCCATATTCGCCACAACGCCCATGTCATGTGTTATGAAAATAACGGACAGGTCACGCTCGCGCTTTATCTCGTTGATAAGCTCCAGTATCTGCGCCTGTATAGTCACGTCCAGCGCGGTGGTCGGCTCGTCGCATATCAGTATCTCGGGGTTCGCGGACAGCGCTATGGCTATCACTACGCGCTGACGCATTCCGCCCGAAAGCTCAAAGGAATACTGACCGTAGCATCGCTCGGGGTCGGGGATACCCACGCCCGCAAGCAGCTTCAGCGCTCTTGCCTTTGCATCCGCCTTTGATATTTTCTCGTTAAGCAGCATGGATTCAGTGAGCTGCTTTCCTATTTTTAAAATAGGATTAAGGCAGGACAGCGGGTCTTGAAACACCATACCTATCTTATTGCCGCGGTATTTGTGGAACTGATCTTCCCTAAGCTTGAGCAGATCAGTACCCTCATACATAATTGTGCCGCCCTCAACAACCGCGTTGGGAGTAAGCAGCCCCATAAGCGAGCGCGAGGTAACAGACTTTCCCGAGCCGGATTCGCCCACGATAGCCAGCGTTTCGCCCTTCATAAGGTCAAAGCTGACATCCCTTACAGCGTGTACAAGCCCGTCGTTGGTTTTAAAGGAGATGGTAAGATTGCTTACCTCCAGTATCTTTTTGTTTTCCATAACTGCCCCCTTAATCGTCAGCGCCCCTGAGAGTGGGATTGAGCGCGTCTCTCAGTCCGTTTCCGAAAAGGTTGAAGGAGATCATCATCAGCGATATGAACAGAGCGGGGAAGAATATCGCGTGAGGATAGGTGGACAAGGCGGACTGCGCGGTTGAAAGCATGGTTCCCACGCTGGTAAGCGTAGAGGAGTCCAGATTAAGTACTCCCAGATATGAGAGGGAGGATTCCGTGAAGATCACCCCGGGCACCATAAGCACGCAGGAGGTAACGATAGTCCCCAGCGCGTTGGGAAGAATATGCCGCGCAATAAGCCGACCGTCCCTTGCGCCGAGCGTTCTCGCCGCGAGAACGTACTCCTGACCCTTAAAGCGGTAAAACTGGCTTCTCACCGTGCTGGCAACGCCTATCCAGCCCGTAAGCACGAAAGCCAGCAGCAGCGCCCCCACAACGCCTATTTCCTTGCCCCAGCGAAGCTGAAGCAGTGAGAACAGCACCATATAGGGAATGGAGTACAAAACGTCCGCGATACGCTCCATTACCAGATCCAACTTGCCTCCGTAATAGCCCTCGACAGCGCCGTAAATCGTTCCGATAATAAAATTTATTGCCGAAACAATAATACTGAGCATAAGCGAGAAACGGGCGCCCGAAGCCAGACGGGTAAGGATATCGTGTCCCATGTAGTCCGTTCCGAAAAGGAACGCGGGCGTCTGTCCGTTTTTATATGTGAACCAGTCGTAGTAATAAACGCGCACCTGATACTGATTGCCGTTCATTTTCAGAGAATAATAAGCGTAGCCGTCCCCGCTGCTCTCATCAGTCTTGTATATCGGCACAAGTTCTCCGTTCGCGTCCCTTTGTGCAACGCCTCTTGCATTATGTTCAAACCAATAGTTCGCGTCAACAGCATTTGCGTCCTGCTGCACCTTTCCAAGGTCTACCATCGGGTAAAACAGCTGCTTTCCCGTTTCCTTCTCATATGCAAGCGCTGCCTCGTACTCCGAGGGAGTAAGGTTGACATACTCGTAACCTACCGCAAGGTAATCGTCTACTCTGATATCGTAATAAGTGTTCTTTCTTCCCGCGTCGGTGACCTCGTAAACGTCTTTTACCTTAATAACCGCACCCGCCGCGTCATAATAATCGTAGGTCTGCTGGTTTACGGTGCGGTAAGAACAGCCGTCCCAGATGCCAAGCCCGCTCAGAAGCGTACACTTCGGACGAGTAAAGGTGTAATAGGGATCGGTAAAGCCCATATCATAGGTGGCGAAAAGCGGGGTAAGAACAGCAAAAAGTATCAGCAGAAGTATTATTACAGCCGCCGCGACCGAGCTTTTGTTTTTCTTGAAGCGCCGCATTGCGTCGCGAAAATACCCCACCTGCTTTGTCTGAAATACTGCGTCCTGTATCGTCTCTCCCTGCTTTACAAAACGGAATTTCTCGTCGGGAAAATCGGGAAAATTATTCATTGTTCTTTCCTCCTCCCATACGAATACGCGGGTCTACTATACCGTAGCTTAGGTCTATTACCAGTGCTGCCGCAAGACTTATTGCCGTGTAGAACATACTTACCGCCAGAAACAGACTGTAATCTCTCTCAAGAATGGAAGCAACATATGTGCTGCCTATCCCGGGAACACCGAATATCTTTTCAATGATAAGCGAGCCGGACAGTATCATAACAAACTGGCTGATTATCATCGGCATTATCGGCACCATTGAATTTCTCAGTGCGTGCCGCAGTGTAGCCTGCCGCCGCGTCAGCCCCTTTGCCCGCGCCAGCAGCATATAGTCGCTTGTAAGCGTTTCCGTAAGCTCCGCACGGGTGGAGCGCATCAGTCCCGCAATAGTTCCGAAAGACATCGAAACCACCGGCAGTATCATGGATCTTATCATCGTCCATGAAAGATAATTCGTACCCGAAGCCATTATAATCGGGAACCAACCCAGCTTATATCCGAACAGATACTGAACCAGAAAAGCGTAAACATAAGCGGGAACGGAGATAAACAGCATGGTCAGAACAGAAATAATATGATCCTGCCACTTGTTTTTCTTAAGCGCCGCGTAAATACCGAAAAGCAGCCCGAGCGGAATACTTATAATCACCGAAGATAAATTGATTGCGATTGTGGCGGGAAGCTTCTCGGATATGTGGGAGGTAACGGGATTGAGATAAGTGCCGACCTTTGTGCACACACCCCAGTCCCACTCCGTGAATATTTTTTTCAGAAAAATAAGGTACTGGGTGAGTATCGGCTCGTCATATCCCCATGCCTTGCGCATGGCAAGCACCGCCGCCGCGTAATCCCCGTTTCCTCTCGGAAGCTGGTCGGGCAGCATTCTTATCATCACAAAGCATATCGTCATGATGATAAAGCAGACCATCAGCATAAGCAGAATACGCTTTAGTATATAAATCCACATTTTTCCCATGATTTAAGCCCTTTCATATGTAAGTAGGAAGCGCCGAACGTCCGGTGCGCCCAAACAAGCCCGATAAGCGTCCGGACGCGCCGTGCTTCGCTTTAATGCGCTATATTATGGCTTTACCGCATAAGCCTGTCGTCTTATGCGGTGCTGCCGAATATATCCGACAGGAGTATTACTGATAATTAAGCTGATAGTTATTGTCAGCGCAGTATTTCTCCCATTCAGCGTCGGTGTAGTTATAGGTCATAAAGCGTATCCCGCCGAAGCCTACCTCGTTTACATAGTCATAGGTGGGGTAGCTTATCTTGCGTCCGCCCAAAAATGCGGTGCTGGCGCTCCAGAACGGACAGTCGCGGTATTTCTGCATAAGCGCCAGTTCCATTGAAGCAAGTATCTGGTTTCTGGTATTAGAATCCGCAATCGCGTATTCGCCCGAATAAAGCTCGTTGTACCAATCGAAATAGGTCTTTGTGACAGTACTGCCGTCAAGAGTGATATCAAGCGTTTCTGTTTCCGGGCTGAAGCCGAGATAAGGCTGAGGAGAGTTGTAGTTGGTGACATAGTTCTCCATCAGCGCGTAAGGGTCAGAGGGCATTCCGTTCCACGCGTTCATACAGATATCGTATTCGCCGCTGTCCAAAGCCTCGTAATAGTTTTCGCTTACGACCATGTTGACAGTAATGCGCCCCTCAAGCGGCGTGCCCGCAGCTGCCGCATCGATGGAATCCTGCATAAAGCTTACTTCTTTTACATAGTTGGGTTCATTGGACCATGTGGGATAGTCAAATACAAACTTGTCTGTTTCGGTGCAGAGTCCGTCCGCCAAAGCCTGATTGTAGCCGTTTTCAAGGCACTTTCTCGCTGTATCGAGGTCGTAACCAGTGATATCGTCAACGTCGGATACTCCATAGAAAGTTTTGAGCGCTTCCTTAGCAGGTTCGCTGTCGCGGTAGCTTGTACCCGTTTCCACATCATAAATGAACATGTCGCTGATAAGACCGTACATTACCTTGCCGTAGCCCTGCTGTGCGAGGAATTTTGCGCGGTCCATGGAAAGAGAGATGCCCTTGCGGAATTCAAGGTTAGTAAGAATAGTCTTATTCTCGCCTGGCTGCTGGCGTGAAAGGAGAGAATCCATGTCATTATTTATATTGAGCAGGTATACATAAGGGTTAGGGGAGTAATAAATAAAGTCGCTGCTCTGATATTTGCCGAGGGAGTCGCCCGAAAGGGAGTAGCTGTCAGATTTGCCTTGGAGGAACAGAAGCTCGGATGTGGAATTGTCCTCTACCACTGTAGCGACGATATCGGTCGTCTGATACTGACCTTCGTGTCTGCCGTCTGTCCAGCCGTACCAGTTTTCGTTTTTGGTAAGTCTGAATTCCTTGTCCGCCTGGAGGCTTACCAGCTTGTAAGGACCAAAAGATCTGTAAGTATCGGCGGAGGTAGCGTAGTTGGTTTTTATCATATCGCCTGTCTTCGTTTTGCCTGCCTCATACTTTTCCTCGTTCACAAGACCGAATGCGATGCTGTAATACTTGAAGAAATAGGGAGTAAGAGGGTTGTAAAGAATTACGTTAAGCTCATAGTCGCCGGTTTTGAAGAATCCGATCTCCTCAAAAGTCTTTGGCTCAAGCACCTTATCGTAAAACGCCATATCAAGATAAGATGTATCACTTACCTCCTCCAAGCCATACCAGTCCTTAAGCATAAAGTTGATGTCAGCAATTACCTCGTCGGTGACCGCCACATAATCCTCGCCGCCGTACTTGTCCATAAGGTTTTCCCCCGCCTCATTGACATAGGGGGCGCTTTCGTTGTAATAATCCGCGGCAGTATAACCATAGAACGCGGCAGTAGGCAGGGTAAAGCTCACATAAAGAGCGGAATCACCGTAATCGGTATATACCGATATGTCGGAAGCCACCGCTGCTTTAGACGGTTCTTTGTTTGACATATAATAATTTTCGGCATACTTTATGGGAAGCTTGGTATAGAAATCCGAAGCCCTTATGTTATTCATTTCGGGGCTTAACATATTTTTCATCGAGTATATATAGCTGTCCGCGTTGATGGGCGTACCGTCGTCCCACTTCGCGTCGGGATTGAGCGTTACCTTCCACGCGTAGCCCGAGGTAGCGTCTGCGGGAATGCCCCACTTTTCATCGCCGGCATACTGCGCCGTGATATCCTCCGGCTCTTCCGCCGCCATCTCGCAGCTCCATTCGTAACCGTCAGCGGTATCGTTCAATATCAAATTCCACAGTCCAATTTCCGTGTATGTGGTTATGAACTCTATCGTATCATTGTCATGGAAATTAAAGGTATTGGGTGTGGAAAGCTGCGTAAAGTTATAGGTATAGGTCGCGTCGCCGCTCTCCTCCTTGTCCGCGCAGCCTGCCAGCATACTAACGCCGAGAAGCAGCGCGAGTATGGACCTGATTTTTGTTTTTCCTCTCATAAATTATCTCCTTATTTTTCCGCAGATTACCGATATTCACAGATCAGCATTGCGGTTATTTCACTCGCGGTTTGCCGGACGCTCCCTTATCCATTCGGAAATATCTTTAAGCGTCTTTTCCGCAAACGGGTCGTCCAGCCCCGCCGCCTTTGCCAGATTGGGGAAGCTGTCGTTGCCCGTTTTTCGGCAGAAATCCAGATAGCTGTTCCATGCAGCGTTTTTGTCGCTTTCCATCCATCTGTAATATTCCAGTGCGCAGACCTGCGCAAGCGCGTAATCAACCGTATAGAACGCCCAGAAGAAGTTGTGCTGTATCCTCTGCCAGCCGCAGCCGCGCTCCAGATTTTCATTGCCGCTGAGATCCGTCGACGGAAAATACTCTCTGCTGAGCTTTGCCCAAAGCGCGTTATGCTCCTCAGAGGTCATATCGGGATTATCGTATACTATCTGCTGGAACTCGTCCTGCTGGCACTCGCTGACTATCAGCCTGACTGCGCTTTCAAGGTGCATTCTGCGGTAGTCCTCCGCGCGCGCTCCGAAGAAAAGCTCCATATACGGAGCGGCAAAGCTCTCCATCGCCATTGCATGAGTTTCCGCGGATTCGGATGTGAAGTGCGCCTTATGGCGTATCTCCTCATTCCTCTTAAGATAAGCCTGAAATGCGTGACCGCCCTCGTGGCACATTATATAGGCATTTTCGCTTGTTCCGTCAAAATTCGCGAAGATAAACGGGGCGCGGTATTTTTCCAGATATGACATATACCCGCCGTCGCGCTTACCATCGCGTATCTCGGCGTCGCACAGCTCGTTGTCCAGTATAAAGTCGATAAACTCTGCTGTTTCCGCGGACATGGCATGGTACATCTCGCGGGTCTTTCCGAGACAGTATTCCGTTCCGCCGAGCGGCACGGGGTTGCCCTCCTTAAAGTAAACGTTGTCGTAAAAGCGCAGCTTGTCCAGACCCAGACGCTTTTTTCTGCGCTCCACCAGAAACTCGTTGAGGGGCACGATATGCTTCTTTACCCGCTCCCTGAAATCTGCGATTTCCTTAAGACCATACCCGATACGGTTTTTAAGGCAGCAGCTCATCTCAGAGTAGCTTTTCATTCCCAGCACCTTTGCCTGTCTGTTTCTGTTGTCCACCAAGCCGCGGTAAATATCTTCAATCTCGGCGTGTTTTTCCTCCCACGCCGCCGATACCGCAAGCGCCGCAAGCCTGCGCGTTTCCCTGTCGCCCGAGGTCAGCTCCGCCGCCATTGCCGAGGTCTTTACCTTTTTGCCTTTCCAGTCGGCGTAAATGTTGGACATGACCTTATTGTACCGCTCTGTAAGGACGTTTTCCTCGCGGAGCAGAGGAACAAGGCGGCTGTCAAAGCTCCTTTGTCCGTTCTCCAATATCCTGAAAGCCTGTGTACCGAGCGTTTTCTCAAGCTCCGCCCTGAAAGGAGAATCCAGCAGCAGCCCGTCGAACTCGCTGAACAGCTCCGTGACTTTGGGTCCTATCTCGTCGTAATAAGCCTGCTCCGCCGCGTAAAATTCGTCGTTCACATTCATATTATGCCGCTCATAGCATATTTCCATCGGGGTCATGTCCGACTGAAGCGCGTATGATCCGCGCACCGCTTCCATTGCCTCGTCACAGCTCTCCGCCGCTTTCAGCTTATCGATCAGCCCGCGGCATCTCCTCTCAATCTCCTCATATGTCACACGACAATATGGCATTTCTCCGAACTTCATATTTTTCTCCTTATTTGAACTTGAATTTCCTTTACCGCTCCACATGCCTGCGGCGCGTTCCGTTAGCCTTAATTTTAAAGCTTAGCCCGCCTGTAGGTTGCACTTTAAAGTCTTGCGAAATATGCTAAGTATTATTCTAAGCATTTGTGTGATTGCTGCGCAAAACTTCCAGCTTGTGTAAATTTTCTGCGTGGGTGCTATGTTGCTTTTTACTAACACTGCTTTTTGTTTCTCGGTTATTGCGTTACAAAAACTTTTTCTACAAGCTGAACGCCTTGCGTTTCTTGTGTCCGCATTGAAAGATTCGTTCCGCTTTGTTTGAAAAACGGTTTTCGGAAAATTCCTGCGTGGGCATTAAGCAAATCTTTGCATTCAATGCATTTGACCGTTTGTTTATTAAAAAGTATTCAACTGTGATTCACAAATTTGAAGCAGCTTTGAATTTAACGGATTTTAATACAAACCACGGCAAAAAACGCCATCATGTATCAATATCTTTTAATGAATATTTATTTAATTATACACGATTTTAACAGTAATGTCAATTTGTTTTTCAAATTTTTTTTAGACGCTTACATCAAAGCAATTTATTTACACATTGTATATCTGTAAATTCATGTAATAAAGCGTTTTTGTTAAATTTTCCCGCTGTTTCGACAGCCCGTTAATCAAATATATTAATATGTACTTGATTTTTCCGAAAATTTTTATTATAATGTATTTAGATATGCAGGAACTCGGAAGAAAAGGGAGGTGCTGAAATGAAAATAATCGAACGCG
>CAJTMU010000026.1:15569-29358 GCA_910577365.1 uncultured Oscillospiraceae bacterium
TCGGCGGTGCTTTTTGCCGGCTGTAATCTTGAAAACAGCGAAAGCATCATCACTTATTCAGCCGCTCCTCAGCCGCACACTGAGGAAACCGCTCCCACCGCCGTTACCACCACAACCGCAAACACATCTGTCAAAACCTACGTTGATGTCGGCGATGTGATACCCGAAGCCATACAGACCCCGAGAGTTCAGGGGGACAGACTCTCCTATACAATAATTAATATTTATTCGCAGGATGATTATTATACGGTGGAGATTTCGGGCGTGAAATATAACAGCTATGAGGAGAGCGAAACGGATATCGACACCACCTATATAAACGGCGAGCTTTACGGCGATTTTCGGCTTGACCTGCTTAAGCGCGGAGAGGTTATAGACAGCTTAAAAATAAACGTGCCGCGGGACGACAGATTTCTTATTCTGGAAAGCGTGGCGGAAAATCTTTCCTACGGCTGCGAGATAATCTCCAATAAACGGGAATTTTTATCGGACGAATTTCCCGACCTTATACAGCTGGATTTTCATATAATTAACGAGGCCGAAGCGCCGCAGTACGCGAGATATTTCGCGGTGTTTGACGGAAAAATAGCGGAGGTTCCCGTATATGAGAACGGAGTGGAGACCGCTCCCTACGGAACTCACCCCGAAACAAGAGCCGCGGGGGAAATGATTCAGCACCTTGTGGCGGAAAAGCCGAACGGCGAATATACCGTAATAAAATATCAATATATTTTTGATGTGGAAAACAAGTGCCTTAACAGAGAGCAGATAAGATTTACGGGGTTTGACAGTTAGCCCGCAATTGTCGGGCAAAAAGCCGAAAGGAGAGGCGCTTTGCGGGCGCCGTACATAATATGACGGATAAGGAAGAATTTATAGCAATTTACACGGAAAAAATAAAGAGAGAGGGCGCGGAGAAGCTGCTGGATTTTCTGGAGAATAAAAGCGATTTTTTCACCGCTCCCGCCAGCACACGCTATCACAACGCCTTTGAGGGAGGGCTGCTACGGCATTCCCTGAACGTATACAAATGCCTTTGCGCATATATGGAACGTGAACGGGTAAAAAACGAATACGGGCTATCCGCCTCCGACGAGAGCATAGCGATAGCGGCACTGCTTCACGATATCTGCAAGGTCAATTTTTACCGTACAAGCTATCGCAACGCCAAAAACAAAGAGGGGCAATGGGAGAGAGTTCCCTATTATGAAATTCACGACACTCTGCCTTACGGTCACGGCGAAAAGAGCGTCTATATGATAAGCGGATTTATGCGGCTCACCCGCGAGGAAGCCATGGCTATCCGCTGGCACATGGGCTTTTCGGGTATCGAGGATAAAAACACTGTGGGCAGGGCGCTGGAGATGTACCCGTTCGCTTTCGCGCTTTCGGTGGCGGATATGGAGGCAAGCTATTTTCTGGAGAGCAGTGAAAATTAGGAGAAAATTGTGTTTAATGCAATTTTTACGAATAATAACAGTCGGAAAAATTATTCTGAATCGGGATTTGAAAAGGAGAAACCTATATGGCTAAGACAGCATGGATATTTTCATACAAGCTTAAGAGAAATGTGAGCGAAGAACAATTCATTGAACTGACGCAAAAGCTGCACGATGAAATCATTTCCAAGGCAAAAGGGTTTATTTCATGGGAGCATTACCTTCAAGGCGGTGTATGGACAGATTTTGTCCTTTGGGAAACGGAGGAGGACGCAAACAACGCGACAACGATAGGCAAAGGTAAAGAGGCAACCGAAAATTTCTATGCCTGTATCCAGATGAACACTTGCAGGGCGTTGATTTCAAAACTTGTAAAAAAATATTAAATCTCTTAAAACTCCATATTTGCATACATATAATCAAATGGAAGCACGCAGAGTTATTTTTATTACATTTAGACACAATGCGTGAAACGCAAAAATTATAATGAGCGGCGCAGCGGGGAAGTACTCCGCCGCGCTTATTATTTTAAGAAAATTTTAAGTTTTATGTAAGGACATATTTAAGAAACACATGTTAAAATATGTTTAGGGTCGGAGGTAAGACGCAGGAAAAATACATATTCCACAAGATCGTCTTTACAAGTTCCTTTTGATATTAAACAGATTTGCACACCATCTCTTGACGCGCCCGCAGGCTGTTTTACCTCTGTTATCCCGCTTAAATATTGGTGAAAGACAGACCGAGGATAGGGCGGGTTTTGTGCCGACACAGAATAAACGCAATTATATCCCGTATTATTGTACTTTTATATAAAATTTTAACGGTCAGACCGTAATCTGACCGTTAAAATTTTTTTAAAAATATTTATTTACCCCCTTGACAAATCATAATAATAGGTGTATAATACAATCAAACGATTGAACATCTGTTCAAATGATAATCTGAAAAAGGAGTTTCTATGGCAAACGAAACAGTTCAGAATGAGTTTATGTACGCGCCGCCCGAAGTGATTAAAAACATATGCGAGGCAATGCCCGACGACGACAGCCTTATCGACCTATCGGAGCTTTTCAAGGTTTTCGGAGATTCTACGCGGATAAAGATATTGAGCGCGCTGAGCGGCGGAGAGCTTTGCGTGGGCGATATCTCCACAATAGTAGGAATGAGCTCCTCAGCGGTATCGCATCAGCTCAAGATACTCAAGAACGCGCACCTTGTAAGCTTCCGCAGAGATGGAAAAATAGTCTTCTATTCTCTCGCGGACAGTCATGTCAATACGATATTAAAGCAAGGTTTCGAGCATATCAGCGAATAAGCGAATAATCGTGTACGCATGCACGCATATACGCGGATGCGCAGATACGAGAAGGAGGCGGCAATATGGATTTCTGGGATAACATAGCGGCGGTTTATGATATTGCGGAGGCTGTCAACGGCAAGGTTTACCGCGAAATGACGGAGCTTGTCGCAAGACTTGTTCCGAAGGGCGCAAAGGTACTGGACTGCGCGGCGGGAACGGGAGCGCTGTCGCTGGCGGCGGCAAGGAAAGCGGAAAGCGTAATGTGTACCGATATGTCGGAAAATATGCTTTTCAGAGCGCGGAAAAAGGCGAAAAGGGCGCGGGCGGACAATATTCGCTTTGAAAAAAGAAATATTCTTGACCTGTGCGACGCAGACGACACATATGACGCGGTCATTGCGGGAAACGTGCTGCACCTTCTGGATGACCCGCGTGAAGCCGTAAGGGAGCTTTGCCGCGTTGTGAAAAGCGGCGGCAGGCTGATACTCCCGACCTTTATGTGCAGCAAAAGCAATGTTTTGCTAAATACGTACCGCATTCTGGGATTTTCGCCGAAAAAGGATTTTACCCCCGAAAGCTACTTCAAAACGCTCAGGGAAAGCGGCTGCGGCAGAATAAGAATGAAAGTCATAAACGGCATGATACCCTGCTGTCTCGCGGTGATTGACACAAAGAAATAACGGGATACTCCCGTATAAAATTATGCGAAAGGAAAATATATCATGAAAAAGTCATTTAAGCTTATCGACCTTGACTGCGCCAACTGCGCGGCGAAAATGGAGGCGGCTATCAACAAGCTGGAGGGCGTTAAATCCGCCACGGTCAGCTTTATGTCGCAGAAGCTCACCATAGAAGCCGACGACGACATATTCGACGAGGTAGTCAAAAAAGCAACGGAATGCATTAAAAAGGTAGAACCGGACTGCACCGTAAAAATTTGAAAGGGGAACTGTGCCGATGAGTAAGAAGCAAAAAAACAGCCTGCTGCGCATTATCATAGCGGCAGCCATTTTCGCGGCGGGTATGTTTGTTCCCGAGGGAGAGCGGTTCAACGCGGTATGGTTCGTACGCCTCGGGATATTTCTGGCGGCTTATTTCACGGTGGGCTGGGATATCCTTTGGCGGGCGGTAAGAAATATCGCGCACGGGCAGGTGTTTGACGAAAATTTTCTGATGACAATAGCCTCGGTCGGTGCTATGGTAATAGGAGAATATTCCGAGGGCGTGGCTGTAATAATCTTCTATCAGGTCGGGGAGCTTTTCCAATCCGTTGCGGTCGGAAAATCGCGCAAAAATATCGCGGATATGATAGACATCAACCCCGAATTTGCCAACGTTGAGCGCGGGGGCGTGATATCCGAGGTCGAGCCTGATGAGGTTGAAGCGGGAGAAATTATCGTGGTCAAGCCGGGAGAAAAAATCCCGCTGGACGGAGAGGTGATTTTCGGCGCGAGCGGGCTTAATACTGCCGCGCTTACCGGAGAAAGCGCTCCGCGCGAGGTATCCGTCGGCGACGAGGTGATAAGCGGCTGCATAAACATAAACGGTCTCCTTAAAATATGCGTAAGCCGTCCCTATTCCGACTCCACCGTCGCAAAAATACTGGAGCTTGTGGAAAATTCATCGGAGAGCAAGGCGAAAACCGAGAATTTCATTACCCGATTTGCGAGAGTGTACACTCCCATAGTGGTTATCGGAGCGCTGCTGCTGGCGTTGATACCGCCGCTGTTTGTCGGATGCTGGGGCGATTGGGTTTACAGGGCGCTGACGTTTTTGGTGGTTTCCTGTCCCTGCGCGCTGGTGATATCTGTTCCGCTTTCCTACTTCGGCGGTATCGGCGGAGCTTCGCGGCGCGGAATAATGATAAAGGGCGCGAATTATCTGGAAGCTCTTTACGGCGCGAAAACCTTTGTTTTCGATAAAACGGGAACGCTTACCGAGGGCAGCTTCGAGGTTAGCGGCATAGTTCCAGCGGGTATTTCCGAAAATGAGCTGCTGGCATACTGCGCGGCTGCCGAGCGCTTTTCAAACCACCCCATAGCCCGCTCGATAGTTGAAGCAGCGGGCGAAAACATTCCCGAGGCGGAAAACTCTGAGGAGATAGCGGGGTACGGCGTTATGGCAAAAGTTGGCGGAAAAACCGTCTGTGCGGGAAATATCCGCCTTATGGATAAGGTGGGCGCGGAGCATATTGAACCCGACTGCACTGGAACAGTTGTTCACACCGCCATAGACGGCAGATACGCAGGGTATATAGTTATTTCCGACAAAATAAAAAGCGGCGCGGCGGACACCGTTTCGGCGCTTAAGAGTTCGGGAGCGAAAACCGTTATGCTCACGGGCGACAGAAAAGCCACCGCCGAAGCCGCGGCGAAAGAGGTCGGTATAGACGAATGCATAGCGGAGCTTCTGCCCGACGGAAAGGTAAAAAAGGTAGAGGAGCTGTACGAAGCTAAACCTGCCAAATCCGCCTTGGTTTATGTTGGGGACGGCATGAACGACGCGCCGTCGCTCGCAAGAGCGGACGTTGGGATAGCCATGGGCGGACTTGGCAGCGACGCGGCGATAGAGGCGGCGGATATCGTACTTATGAACGATAACGTAAATAATATTTATACCGCCGTTAAAATTGCCCGAAAGACCCACCGCATAGTTATGGAAAATATCGTGTTCGCCCTGGGGGTAAAGGTTCTGGTGCTTGCGCTTACCGCGTTCGGTTTGGGCAATATGTGGGCGGCGGTTTTCGCGGATGTCGGGGTTTCGGTTATCGCGATAATCAACGCCATGAGAGCTATGAAAAACTGACGTTGAATTTTTAAATTTATTGTTTATCCGATTGACAATAATTGATTGAAAGTTTATAATTAAATAAAGCCGAGGCTTTAAACCGCTTCGGCTTTGTTTTTGTAAATCGGAATTTATGAACACTTAACAGCTTGTAAAAAGTTACCGCCACGCAATATTGACGCAAATTTTTTTGCGAGGGTCTGAACGCACAATAAGCAACAAAGCGGAGCGTTGCGCATTCAGGCGGGTCGCGGAAAATTTCAAATTTAAATAATTCAGCTCATATCAACACTTTATATAAATGCTGGAAATATGGTTTAATTTATTTGATTAAAAACAGAAATCAGTAAGATTGGCTCTAATAGCGGCTTAAAACAGAAGAAAAACCCGTAGGGGGAATGTTCGCTTTTGCGAATTATCTGTCAATCTCCGAGGGATTTTGTGCCGGTTTGAGCCTAATAGCAAATCCGAGGCAACATTATAAACAAAAATAATTTTTAAAAAATTTCCGATTTTTTTGTAACGAATCGCATTCACCCTCGTCTAACCGGTGAAAAGGAGGTGATATGTCGTGTCTTCCATGGATTTTGACAGGCTGTATAACGTCTATTACATGAAGGTATACTCCTACGTTATGACAATTGTAAAGAGCGCTCACATGGCGGAGGAAGTGACCCAGCAGGCGTTTTACAAGGCGCTTAACAGTCTGTCGCGCTTCGAGGGCAGGGCGGACGAATTCACATGGCTGTGCGCCATCGCGAAAAATTCCGCGTTCGACGAGCTGAAAAAACAGTCCCGCCGAGAGCCGCTGACCGAGGACATACCCGTTTCGGAAAGCATCGAGCAGACCGCGGAGGACGAGGAGCTTGCGCTGAAAATACATCAGCTTCTTCACAACATGGAGGAACCTTATAAAGAGGTTTTCCAGCTGAGAGTTTTTGGGGAGCTGTCCTTCGCCAAGATAGGGCTGATTTTCGGCAAAACGGAAAACTGGGCAAGAGTGACGTATCACCGTGCAAAACTAAAATTACAAGAAAGGTTGAGAGATAATGAGTGAAAATAAATATTCATGCGGAATTGTCCGCGACCTTATACCCCTGTACCGCGACGGCGTGTGCGGCGAGGAAAGCCGCAGAATAGTGGAGGAGCATTTGCGGGAGTGCACGGACTGCCGCGAAATGTCCGAGTGCCTTAACGACACGACGATAGAGCGGACGCTTTCAAAGGAGTCGGAAAGCGTGCTGAGCAATCATGAAAAAAAGGAGCGCCGCACTGCCGTAACCGCGGGCATGATAGTTTCGGGGATACTTATGATACCCGTTATAGTCTGCCTTATCTGCAATCTTGCGGTGGGGCACGCGCTGGATTGGTTTTTTATCGTTCTTACCGCGCTGCTCACAACCGCCAGCGTAATTGTTGTGCCGCTGCTTGCGGGGGAGCGCCGCTTTTCCAAAACGATCATGTGCTTCACCGCCTCGCTTATGCTGCTTCTGCTTACCTGCTGCCTTTACAGCCATGGGGACTGGTTCTTTGTAACGGCTGTGCCGATAATCTTCGGGCTGTCGGTGATATTCCTGCCGTTTATTATCAAAGAGCTTCCGCTGCCGCCCGCGCTGAAAAAACGCAAGGCTCTGACGGTAGTGATATGGGACGTTTTCTGGCTGCTGATGTTGCTGCTTACCTGCTGCCTTTACGCGAGCGGAGTGTGGTTCGGCGTTGCGGCTGTTCCGGTCGTGTTCGGGCTTTCGGTGGCAGTTCTGCCGTTCCTTATCCGTCAGGTGCCTCTGCCCCGATTTATGGCAAATCATAAAGGCTTTGCGGTAATGCTGTGGGATACGCTGTGGCTCTATTTGGTGATAATCGTATGCGGAATATACGGCGGCGACGGCAGCTACTGGCGTCCCGCGCTTATAATCACCTCATGGTGCGCTCTGCTCCCGTGGACGATCTTTCTCACCGCAAGATACCTTAAATTCCACCCGATGATAAAAGCGGGAATGATAACGGCTGTTTCGGGTCTGTTTTTATCGACACTGAACGATTTTATCTCCAACGTAGCCCTTGCCGAAAGCGACGTGATAATATACGGTCCGTCGCTGCTCAGAGCCAATCTGTTTGACTGGTCAGATGATATGCTTAATCACAATGTGTCGTTTCTTGTGCTGACGGGGTCGCTGAGCATCGGTGTCGCGCTTATCGTATGCGGTATAGTCCTCGCGAAGAAAAGAACGCGTTAACGTTGAATAATATCAAAGAGCTTTTTGACTTAAACCAACGCTTGACTATCGGATAAATTTATGCTATAATACTGAATACCGCCTTGTACCACGGAATGGCGGGGTCAGTCTTTCCGCGGCTTTTGCAGAAAGGGAGTGATACTTATGAAAACCTCGGAATTGGTAGTTACGCATGATTTTCTCCGTATAGCGTCGGTGTGATTCGGCGGAGCTTATACGGAGAAAATATCGCCGTAAATACCGACTTTGTATCGAACCTAAAATACAAAGGAGGGATCGACTTATGTCAATGATTAAAATAGAAAATCTTACCTTTTCCTACCCGGGAAGCTACGACAATGTTTTTGAAGACGTGAGCTTTCAGCTCGACACCAACTGGAGGTTGGGGTTTGTCGGCAGAAACGGGAGAGGAAAAACAACTTTTTTAAACCTTTTGCTTGGAAAATACGAATATGGCGGGAAAATAATATCCTCAGTTCAGTTTGATTATTTTCCCTATCCCGTCCCGGATAAGAGCGACATGACGGAAAACGTTCTGAGAGAGGTATGCCCCTTGGCTGAGGAATGGGAGCTTATGCGCGAGCTTTCCTTTCTTGAGGTGGATTCCGACGTGCTTTACCGACCCTTTGAGACGCTGTCGAACGGCGAACGGACAAAGGTGCTGCTTGCCGCTCTTTTCCTTAACGAGGGCCATTTTCTGCTTATAGACGAACCGACAAATCATCTTGACACCAAAGCTAGAGAGCTGGTGTCGGCATATCTGAAAAAGAAAAAGGGCTTTATACTGGTGTCTCACGACCGCATGTTCCTTGACGGCTGCGTCGACCATATACTGTCGCTGAACAGGATGGATATAGAGGTGCAGAGCGGCAATTTCTCCTCGTGGCTCGAAAATTTTGAACGCACGCAGGAATCCGAATTGGAGCAAAATGAACGTCTTAAAAAAGATATCGGTCGGCTGCGGCAGGCGGCGAAGCGCTCGGCGGAATGGTCGGACAGTGCCGAAGCTGCAAAGTTCGGAAACGGTCCAGTGGACAGGGGATTTGTCGGGCATAAAGCGGCAAAGATGATGAAGCGTTCAAAGGCTATTGAGGCAAGACAGCAGCAGGCGATCGAGCAAAAATCGGGGCTTCTGAAAAACATTGAAAACGCCGAAAATCTGAAAATCTTCCCACTGCAATATTTCGCCGATACTCTTGTCTCCTTTTCCGATGTGGCGGCGCTGTATGACGGCAAAGCGGTCTGCAAGCCGGTTTCGTTTTCCGTGCGGCGCGGTGAACGGGTAGCGCTCGAGGGAATAAACGGAAGCGGAAAGAGCAGTCTGCTGAAGATTATAGTAGGAGAAAGCATAGAGCATACGGGCACGGTACAACTCGGTTCGGGGCTTATAATATCCTATGTGCCGCAGGATACCTCACACCTGCAGGGAGGTCTGTCGGAGCTTGCCGAAAAAAGCCGCATAGACGAAAGTCTTTTCAAGGCTATTTTGCGTAAAATGGGCTTTGAGAGGGTGCAGTTTGAAAAGGATATCGGTGATTTTTCGGAGGGGCAGAAAAAGAAGGTGCTTATCGCGAAAAGCCTGTGCGAACAGGCGCACCTTTATATCTGGGACGAGCCGCTCAATTTTATCGATATTTATTCGCGCATGCAGATAGAGCGGCTTATTGAGGAGTTTTCACCCGCCATGGTCTTTGTCGAGCATGACGGCGCTTTCAGAAATAAAGCCGCTACAAAAACTGTGCTGTTGTGAGAGCGGCGGCATGAAGAACCGATACAAGCAATACTTCAAAATAAAACAGACCCGCGCGGCGATATTTTCCGCGCGGGCTTTCCTATAATTTTTGTGGGGAAGCGGTATTAGGCTTTTAGATAAAAGGTTCATTTTAAATTACGCCAAAACGCCCATACGCTCAAGCTTCATTGTTATTCCAAAATACTACAAAACCGTCTTCTATATCTCGTCGACAGAAATTGTAACGGTGCTCAGAGCGTGATAGTAATTCACGCTTTTGGCGGTGAATTTAAACACGCAGTAATCCTCGTCGTCGACGCCCTTGGGGTAATACATCTCGTCCCCCTCATGCCATATCATGGCTTTGGTATCGTGGTCGGTGCATACCTCTATCGTTCCCGTAAAAAGAGCACCCTTAAAATTTTTCTCGTCGCAGTAATACACCGAGGCTTTGGAATTTTTCAAAAACTGTGCCGCCCGCTCGGAGCTTGTGTTGGTGGAAAAATAATGCACCTTTATGTCCTCATGCTCCGCCACAAACATCGCTTTTATCTGAGGGAATCCTTCACCGTTTACCGAGCCGACATACGCCACCTCCTGGTTTTTCCGCAGCGCACGTATTTCCTTTTTGACATCATCATTCATGTTCATTCTCCTTTTCGATAAGATTTTCAAGCACTTTCCCAAGGCTGTTTTCAAAAGCGAGTATCTCCTCATCGCGAAATCCTCCGTAAAACACCTCGTTCATCTCCGCGGAAACCTCGTCGTATTTTATTCGAAGTCCCCTTGCCTTTTCGGTAAGCCTTATTCTCACGGCACGGCGGTCATTCGGGTCGAACTTTCTTGAGATATGCCCCGAATTTTCCAGCCTGTCCAACATACTTGTAAGGGTAGTCTTAGCAAGACCCGTTTCCCTCGAAAGTTCTGTTATGGGAATATCGTCCCGCCCCCAAAGCACGAACAATATCCGCCCCTGTGCGCCGTTAAATTCACTGATACCGTGCTCCGCGAGCATTCTTTCAAACACCCGTCCCTGTATCTGCTTTATTTTGCCGATAAGAAATCCGCCGTTTGTTTTCTCGATCAGTCGTATCACCTCCTACTATATAGTATAATACTATATAGCACTATTGTCAAGGGGTTTATGAAAAAAATCGCCCAAACACCAATAATGTTTGGGCGATTTTAAATCAGATCATCGCAACTCTCTGTGCGATATAATCTTTGACTTCGGAAATCGGTATCCTCGTCTGCTGCATGGAGTCGCGCTCACGCACTGTCACACAGTTATCAGTCTCGCTGTCGAAATCGTAAGTTATGCAGAACGGCGTTCCTATCTCGTCCTGCCTGCGGTAGCGCTTGCCGATAGAGCCTGCCTCGTCATACTCTACCATAAAGCTCTTTGCAAGCTCATCATGTATCTTCATGGCGTTCTCACCGAGCTTTTTGGACAGCGGCAGCACCGCCGCCTTTATCGGAGCCATCGCGGGGTGGAAGTGCAGCACGACCCTTACGTCGTTTTTCTCCGCGTCTATGACTTCCTCGTCGTAAGCCTCGCAGATAAGCGCCAGCACGGTTCTGTCTAGACCGTAGGTGGATTCGATTATATAAGGAACAAACTTCTCGTTTGTTTCGGGGTCGAGATATTCTATCTTCTGACCGCTGTATTCCTGATGACGGCTCAGGTCGAAATCGGTGCGGTTGTGCGTGCCGTTAATCTCTCCCCAACCGAACGGGAACAGGAACTCGATATCGCACGCAGCCTTTGCGTAGTGCGCCAGTTTTTCATGGTCATGATAGCGCAGATGCTCTTCCTTGATGCCCAAGTCCATATAGAACTTTTTGCCAAACTGCTTGAAATAATCGTAAAGCTCGGTGTCCGTACCCTCCTTGCAGAAGGTCTGGAATTCCATCTGCTCAAACTCGATAGTGCGGAAAGTAAAGTTTCCGGGAGTTATCTCGTTTCTGAAAGCCTTACCTATCTGCCCTATGGAGAAAGGCAATTTTGCCCTCATGGTGCGTTGAACGTTCAGGAAGTTAACGTACTCGCCCTGAGCGTTTTCGGGGCGGAGATAAATAACGCTTTTGCTGTCGGCGGTAACTCCTCTGTATGTCTGGAACATCAGGTTAAATTCGCGTATGCCTGTATAGTTGGATTTTCCGCATTTGGGGCAGGGTATCTTGTGGCTTTCGATATACTCGAACATCTCTTCCTTGGTCATAGCATCTGGGTGAGCGTCGGGGTCGAAGCCCTCTATAAGATTATCCGCCCTATGGCGCATTTTGCACTCCTTGCAGTCGAGCAGCGGGTCGGAGAAGCTGGCGACGTGACCCGATGCCTCCCATACGCGCGGGTGCATGAGAATGTCCGCGTCCAGCTCATAGCTGTTGCGGCGCTCCTGAATAAAGCGCTTTCTCCAAGCGTCCTTGACCGTGTTCTTAAGACGCGCGCCGAGGGGACCGTAATCCCATGTGTTGGCAAGACCGCCGTATATCTCGCTTCCCGCGAAGATAAAGCCTCTGCCCTTGCAAAGCGCAACTATCTTATCCATTGTCTTTTCTGTGTTATTCATGTCATAATTTCCTTTCGCGCCCCGCATGGCTTGCGGGGTCATTATTCGTAAAAGCCCTTTGAGCGGAGCTGTCAGTCTATAAGCACGCAATGAGAAGTATTACTCCCGCGGCAGCAAACGCTATTACCGAGGTGCACATTCCGACCAGTATCCTTTTCACATATTTTTAAACACAATTACCACCAGTCATTCTGTCGCGAAGCAGGTCTGTTTTTATCAAAGCTTCTCTATCCAGCCCATATCGTCTGGCAGCTTTCCGTACTGCATACCGGTCATGGTGTCGTAAAGGCGCTGGGTTACCGTGCCTATCTTGTTGCCGTTTATTTCCATAATCTTATCGCCCCACTTAAGGCGACCAACGGGAGAAATTACAGCCGCGGTACCGGTGCCGAATACCTCATCAAGCTTTCCGCTGTCGTAAGCGTCGGCTACCTCCTGAATGGTGATGGCTCTTTCGCTTACCTTCATTCCCCACTTTCTGCAAAGCTCCAGAGAGGATTTTCTGGTTATGCCGGAAAGGACAGAGCCGCGCAGCTCGGGGGTTACTACCTCGCCGTCGATAACGAAGAAGATATTCATAGAGCCGACTTCCTCTATATACTTGCGCTCGATGCCGTCAAGCCAAAGCACCTGCGAGTAGTTCTGCCTGTGAGCTTCGTCCTGACCCGCAAGGGAAGCGGCGTAGTTTCCGCCCGTCTTGGTGAAGCCCGTGCCGCCCTTTACGGAGCGCACATAATTCGTTTCAACATAAATGCCCACGGGATCAAGACCAGAAGCGTAGTAAGCGCCCGAGGGACTCATGATTATCATAAAATAGTAATGCTCCGCGGGGCGCACTCCTATGTAAGGATCGTCCGCGAAAATAAAAGGACGGATATAAAGGGACGTTCCCTCAGCGGAGGGCACCCAGTCCTTATCAAGCTCTACAAGGGTATGCAGAGCCTTAAGACCGTCCTCTACGGGAAGCTGAGGTATTACCAGACGCTCTGCGGAAACGTTAAGGCGCTTGAAATTTTCAACGGGGCGGAAGAACTGTATCCCGCCGTCGGGAGTTCTATATGCTTTAAGCCCCTCAAATATCTCCTGTGCGTAATGCAGAACCATCGACGCGGGTGAAATGGAGATATCTCCGAATGGGACAATTCTTGCATCGTGCCAGCCCTTGCCCGCATCATAATCCATTATAAACATATGATCGGTGAATATATGACCGAATCCCAGCTTGCTTTCGTCCTCGGGCTTAGCCTTGGGGGAAGCAATTTTCTCAATTCTTATTTCCATAATAATTCCTTTCCGTCCGCGCAGCCAAACCCGCGAACCACAATACTACTTCACTATTATATCATCTTTTCCGCCAAAAGTAAATACATTTTTTTAAATTTCGCCGCAGTCGGCTGTCCGCCGACAATACGCGGCAAAGATTGACAAGCCCGCGTATTTATTGTATAATAAAAGAGCCGGCAACTCCGGACGTTTTGTGCGGAAGGAGGTGATTGCGTTGGAGTATGTATTAGCGTTACTTATCTCCGTCGAAGCGGGTCTGATCGTTGAGATCATCCGCAAGTGGCTTGACGGTAACGACCGGTAACAGCACAGCAAATACCTAAAAAAGTCCCCCGAGGGTTTAGCAAGCTCGGGGGACAATTTTTTGATTGCGCCAGAAATATTGTATTAGCGTTTTCTATTTCCAATATAATTATAACATATCAAAATTGATT